>JBKPBB010000481.1:0-13107 GCA_046744245.1 Thermodesulfobacteriota bacterium | reverse complement strand
TCCTCGTCGGCAGCGTCAGATGTGTATAAGAGACAGGCGTCGGCTTCCGCTGGGCCTGCAACAAGCGGCTGCGCCAGGCCGTCGTCTGCTTCGCCGACAATTCGCGCCACAGCTCGCCCTGGGCCGCCGCCGTCTACACGCGGGCCCGTACTCGGGGCTGCCACCACCCGCACGCCGTGCGCATCCTTGCCCGCGCCTGGCTTCGCGTCCTCTGGCGGTGCTGGCGCGACCGCGTGCCGTACGATCCCACCAAGCACCGCGCTGCCAAGCAGATGCTCGACGCCGCGTAGGGTGGACACAGGATGTCTCATGCCGCCTGCGCCTTGAGCGCCGCCTCGCGCTGGCGCGTCGTGCGGTGCACCGGGTCCGTGTCGAACTTCGGGAGCACGTGCTTGCCGAAGGTCTCGATCGACTCGAGCACGTACTTCTGGTCCAGGGTGAGGGTCAAGGGCGCGTAGATGAGCTGGTCCACACCGAGCGCCTCGTACATCTCGATCACCCGCACGATCTCCTCGGGCGCGCCGATCTGACGGCCGCCCACCGCGAGTCCGGCCTTCAGCTCCTCGGGCGTGCTCGGCGGCACCTTGATCGGCCCCTCCCGGGGGAAGCCCTTCGGGCGCGGGATGGAGTCGAGCCAGCCGAAGAAGAACTCGGTGAACGCCTCCACGCGCGCCTTGGAGTAGAGGTGGCGCGCCCGGTCGCCGTCCTCGAGGCAGAACATGTTGGTGGTGACGGCGATGTTGTCGTTGATGTACTCGCCGATCGGCTGCTTGCAGCGCTTGATCGCCGCCTTGTAGTTGCGGACGTGCTCGGCGATCTCGGCCGGCGTGCCGAAGGTGAAGCAGAGCGAGCCGAGACCGAGCTCGCCCGCCTCGATGAAGGTGGGCGGGCTCGAGCAGGCGACCCAGATGGGCGGGTGGGGCTTGGAGTAGGGCTTGGGCAGCACGTTCCGCTCCGGCATGCGGAAGTACTTCCCCTCGAAGCTGTACGGCTCGTCGCGCCACATGCGCGGGATCTGCTCGAGCGACTCGCGCCACATGGGCTTGGTCTCGGCCGCCGACGGGATGGCAAAGCCCGCCCACTCCGCCGACGACGAGCCGCGGCCGGTGCCGAACTCGACCCGCCCCTCGGAGAGGTGGTCCATGACCGCGATGCGCTCGGCGACGCGCGCCGGGTGGTTCACCGCCGCGGTGATGTTGACGATCGCGGTCCCGACGTGGATGCGCTTGGTGCGCGCCGCGACCCAGGAGAGGTACACCTCGGGCGCGGGCTGGTGGGAGTAGTTCTTCAGGAAGTGGTGCTCGGGCGACCAGTCGTACTTGAAGCCCGCCGCCTCGACCGCGAGCGAGACCTCGAGCTCGCGCAGGTAGCGCGAGTGCTCGTCGTCCCACGGCGGGACGTGCATCTGCGAGAAGATCCCGAACTCCATGGACGCCTCCCCTGGATCAGATATTCGTGACTCCGAATTACCATTCGGAAATCCGACTTGTCAATCGGCTCCGGCGCTGGTAAGAGCGGGGTATGGCCGCCCGCCGCAGGCCCCGGGACGAGGCGCGCCGGGCGCGCACCGGCGTCTACCGGAGCCACATCGTGGAGGCCGCGGAGCAGGTGTTCGCCGAGCGGGGCTTCGCGGCGGCGAAGCTGCAAGACATCTCGCGCCTGGCCGGCCTCTCGATGGGGACCATCTACGCCATCTTCCCGGGCAAGACGGCGCTCTACCGCGCCATCCTCGAGGAGCGCGGGCAGGAGCTGCTCCAGCTGGCCCGCCAGGTGGCGGGCCGCAAGGCGCCGCCCGCCGAGGCGCTCGACGCGCTGAGCGCGCTCTACATCGACTACTTCGTGTCGCACCCCGCCTTCCTGCGCATGCACCTGCGTGCCGGGACGTCGTGGGCCATCGCTCCGAGCGGCACCGAGGCGCAGGTCCAGCACTGGCGCGACATCCACGCGCTCCAGGCGGACATCTTCCGGCGCGGGATCGCGGCCGGGGTGTTCATCGACGAGGACCCGGCCTACCTGGCGCGCCTCTTCTCCGCCCTCGATCAGGTGCTGCTCGCCGACTGGGTCGCGAGCGGGATGAAGGCCGAGCGGGATGCGCTGGTGCGGCGGCTACGCAGTCAGGTCGAGCGGAGCTTCCGCCGCGCGCGCCGCGCCCGCCACGCGGCCTGACCGCCTCACCACACGTGACGTTCATCTCGGCGTAGAACTCGCGCCCCGCTTCCCACGGGGTGAGCAGCGCCAGCTCATTTCACGGCCAGCGGGTTCAGGGGGGACCCGATACCACCCGCCACCTTGAGGGGCGGGGCGCTGAACAGGCACTCCCACACCCCGTCGCGGGCCGAGTCCGCGGCGAGCTCGTCCA
This sequence comes from Thermodesulfobacteriota bacterium, assembly GCA_046744245.1. GTDB lineage: Bacteria > Desulfobacterota > Binatia > DP-6 > DP-6 > DP-6. Next base: position 10,748 of record JBKPBB010000481.1, on the reverse strand, counting down.
GGTCGAACATCTCGCCCAGCGTGAGGCCCATGTCGCGGATGCAGAGGGCGTGGACGGGGAGGGGGACGGCCGGGTCCTCGAACGGGATCACCTCGACGGCGCTCGTGTCGCTGGCGACCGCGGCGACTTCCCGCGCATGGAGCCACTCGACGCAGGCGATGCCGAGCCCCGGCATCTGCCGCATGTAGCCCTCGCGGTCGCCGTCGCGCGTGAACACGGCGAGGTGCCCGGTGCGGAGGAGAAGGACGTCGCCGCGCTCGGCGCGCACGCCCTCCGCGCGCTCGGCGGCCTCGAGCGCGGCGGGCCCGATCACCTCGCCCGGGCGGAGCCGGTCCACGCCGCGCGCACGCGCCAGGTCGAGGAGCACGCCGCGCGACACGATGCCGCGCGCGATCTGGTCGATCGCGTTGCGGCTGGCGCCGGCGGCGCCGAGCGTGGACGCGGGCACGCCGTTGTAGAGCCGGCCCTCGTACCAGACGTGCGCCAGGCTGTCCCACTGGGTGGCGCACTGGAGCGGCATGCTGACCGCGTCGTCCGCGTAGCGGGGGCCGTCGGGATCGGCGCCCAGGCGGCCGTCGATCGTGGTCACGGTGTGGACCGGGTTCGTGCGCCCGCCCTGGCCGATCTGCGGCCCGTCGGGGCCGAGGGAGAGCCCCAGGCTGAAGATCGCGCCCCGCTTCACGCACGCCGCCGCGCGGCGAACCACGTCCGGGGTGATGAAGTTGACCGTGCCGCGCTCGTCGTCCGCGCCCCAGCGCCCCCAGTTGGAGACCCGGCGGGCGATCTCGCGCACCCGGGTCATCGAGGCGGCAGCTCGGCCTCGGCGGTCGCGGTCGCGGTCACCTCGTCGCGGTGGTTCACGCACTGGAGCTCGCAGCGCACGTAGGCCTTGCCGTCGCGCTCGAACTTGTCGCTGACCTGGCCCTTCACCCAGGTGACGTCGCCCATGTAGTTGAACTTGTGATAGCGGGCCTCGATGCGCGTCAGCAGCCCGTCGTCGCCGATCCAGTCCGTCACGCACTGGCAGAGCCAGGCGCAGCGCTCGGGGCCCAGGTCGTACGCCCCGGGCAGGCCGAGGAGCCGCTGCGTGAAGGCGTTGTCCCAGTGCACGCGCTGCGGGGGCTCGGGGACGCCCTGCTCGTTCGGGATCATGAGCGCGGGATGCTTGTCGTAGAGGCGCGCGGCGACGATGTTGCCGACCAGGTAGATGCCGAAGAACGACTCGAAGGCGATCTCGGCGGTGGGCGTGAGCGGGCCCTTGAGCAGCGGGCCGAGCGGGTCGCCCACCTTCACGTCGTCCCAGTACCGCTCGGTCGTGCGCGTCTGCCGGCGGTACTCGTCCTGGAGGCGCGCGATGTCCGCGGGTGTCCACTGGGCGAGCGCGATCTCGCCGTACTTCTTTTTCTCGCGGGTCTTGGTCCGCTCGATACGGATCCAGGTGTCGTTGCGGAGCCCGACGCGCCGCCCGTCCTGGTCGGAGTAGACTGCCTCGTAGGTCTGGTAGAGCGCGCGCCCGCCGCCGAACGTGCTCTCCTTCTCGGTGACCGACTTCAAGTAGCAGTCGGCGCGCAGGCGGTCGCCCAGCCTGACGGCGCGCTCCCACTCGTAGAGCGAACCGGTCCAGATGGAGTGCACACCGGGCAGGCCCTCCGGGAGCCCGCTGTGGCCGACGGCGCGCAGCGTGTCCATGCTCTGCACGATGATGGGCGGGGCGAGGAGCGTGCCCCAGCGCGTCTTCCGCGCGTAGTCCTCGTCGAGGTAGAGGGGGGAGAGGTCGCCGATCGCGAGCGCGAGGTGGTAGATCGCGTCGCGCGTCACCTCGGTGCGCCAGGGGCGGCGTCCCGGGAAGCCCTGCCCGATGCGGGCGCGCAGCTTGGCGATGCCCTCGTCGGTGATGCGGCCGTGCTCCGTGTCAGCCATGGGGCCTCCGTGGGCCGGGCCGCGGGCGCGGCCCGAGCAGCCGGATGATCGCCTGCTCGAGGAAGCGGCGCTGGACGGCGAGCGCGCGCGCCGAAAAGAGGTCGTCGCCCCAGCCGGCCAGCCGGCGCAGCGCGGTGGCGTTGGTGAAGTAGGCGAAGATCATGCCGAAGAGGGCGACGCCCAGGTGCGGGACCTGCTCCGCCTCCCAGCCGGCGTCGCGCGCCGCCTTGCGCACCACCGCGATGCCCTCGCGGTAGAGCGAGCCGATCCAGCGCTCGAGGAGCGCCTGGACCGCGGGCGACTCCTCGAGCAGCGCGCGCTGGAGCAGGCGTGCGAGGTGCGGGTGGCGGGCCAGGTGCGCGGTCAGCCGATCGAGCGTCGCATGCACGCGCTCGGGCCCGAGACCGTCCTGCCACGCGACCGCCACCGTCTCGACGATCGGTCCGAGCCCGCGCTCGAGGACCGCGTCGTACAGCGCCTGCTTGCCGGGGAAGTGGTTGTAGAGGCTCGAGGCGGTGATCCCCATCTCGCGCGCCAGGTCGCGCACCGCGACACCTTCCACGCCGCGCGCCGCGAACAGGCGCTCGGCCGTGTCGAGGATGACCTCGCGGGTGGGGGCGGGCGCACCCTGCCGAGCCCTGCGCCTTGCGGCCGCCGTCGGCACGGGGGGAGGTGTAACGAACGAACGTTCGTTGCGTCAAGGGGCAGCCGGGGCCATCTCTACGAAGCACTGGCCGCGAAATCGGGCCATGCCACAAGAAGCTGTCGTCTGAGCGATGTGGCGGAGAGGCGTGATGCTAACAACCACTCGGTTTTGGCGCACCGCTTCGGCGGCGCAGCATCGGCGTGCGAGAGGCCGCCGACCTGGCCGGTGACGTTCGTCCAAGCAGCCGGCGACGTCACCGTGAGCGGCACCGTCACGCAGCCATGCAGAAGTGGCACAGGTGCCCGTTGAAACAGCGTGCGCCACCCTCGGCCCCGTTTCCATACGGTATGCCCGTCTTCACACGCAAGGTCCCTCAAGTTGTCGCGCCTAACTAGCCGATAGCACGGCGAGCGCAGTGGCGGCATGACTCTTGCCATGGGCGCATGACCGGGCACGCGCTGGCTTCCTAGCTCGACGCCCGTGTGGAGGGGGTAGCGTAGCAATGAAGGCGTCGATGGTGCTGGCTGTTGCTCTGGCGACCGGTCTTCTCGGTTCGTTCCGCGTTGTCGCAGAGGCGGCACCTGCGTGTCGGGGAGGCCGTTTTCTCGTGGAGGGTCCGCCGCTCATCAGCGCGACCCTTGACGGAGAGCCTGACGCCGTAGTCATCGACGGGATCAGGGTCTCCCTGATGAGCGGCTGCGGCGCCACCTCGGGAAGGATCAGGGTCGCCAAGAGGGGGACCAAGGTCCATGCCGTCTGGCCCTCGTGCGGCGGTCTGAGGGGCAAAGCACGTCTCAAAGCGAGGATCGATCCTACCTGTAAAGCGATGACCGGTACGCTTCGAGCCCGGCGCGAGAAATGGAAGAGGTCGTTTAGCGCCGAGCTCTCGGAGTGCGGGGACGGGATTCTTGATATCGACGGGGGAGAGGAGTGTGACCCCCCCGGTACTGTCGCCTGCGATGATCGCTGCCACTTCACTACCACGACCTCCACAACGGTGCCGCCGCCGACCACGTCATCGACCACCACGACCACAACCACACTAACCACGACCTCCACTACTCAACCGCCCACGACGAGCACGTCCTCGACGAGTTCGACCACCTCCTCCACGAGCACAACAACCTCCACATCGAGCACGACCTCCACAACGGTGCCACCCTGCACCTTCCTCACCGCGTGGGGGAGTTTGGGCTCGGGCAACGGACAGTTCAGCAGCCCCACCGGCGTGGCGACCGACGCGAGCGGGAACGTCTACGTCGCGGACTACAATAACAACCGCATCCAGAAGTTCAACGCGAGCGGCACCTTCCTCACCACGTGGGGCAGCTTCGGCTCGAGCAACGGACAGTTCAACACTCCCAGCGGCGTGGCGACCGCGAGTGGGAACGTCTACGTCGCGGACTATGGTAACAACCGCATCCAGAAGTTCAACGCGAGCGGCACCTTCCTCACCAAGTGGGGCAGCTTCGGCTCGGGCAACGGACAGTTCAACTCGCCCATCGGCGTGGCCACGGACGGGAGTGGAAACGTCTACGTCGCGGATACCTACAACAACCGCATCCAGAAGTTCGCCAGCACCGGGACCTTCCTCACCGCGTGGGGGAGTTACGGCTCGGCCGACGGAGAGTTCGCGAACCCCAGCGGCGTGGCGACCGACGCGAGCGGGAACGTCTACGTCGCGGATACGAACAACTACGGCGCCCAGAAGTTCGACGCGAACGGCACCTTCCTCGCCGCGTGGGGAACCGCCGGCTTGGGCAACGGTGAGTTCAACTTACCCTATGGCGTGGCGACCGACGGGAGCGGGAACGTCTACGTCGTGGATACGGGCAACAACCGCGTCCAGAAGTCCGACGCGAACGGCACCTTCCTCACCACGTGGGGAACCGCCGGCTCGGGCAACGGACAGTTCAGCGGCCCCATCGGCGTGGCGACCGATGGGAGCGGGAACCTCTACGTCGCGGATACCAACAACAACCGCATCCAGAAGTTCACGTGCCCGTAGCGGCCCGCACACAGAAACCACCCGCGCGTCGTAGCGGTTGCGCTCCTGCGCTCAAAAACATCTGATATTGACGAATCCCCCGAAGCTCTCTACGGCCTGGGATTTCCGCCTCAACCCGATCGTGTACGCCGAGGTCTCGGTCCGCTTCGCCCGCATCGGGTAGCTGGAGGACGCGCTGCTGCCGGCCCTGCATCGCGCCGCGCTGTCCTGGGAGGCGGCCTTCCTGGCGGCGAAGCTCTTCGTCCGGTATCGCAGGCGCGGGGGTCGCGAGCGCGCGCCGCTTCCCGACTTCTACATCGGTGCGCACGCAGCGAGCGGTGCACGGGATGACGCTGCTCACCCGCGCGGCCCGCTACCGCACCTACCTTCCCACGCTGCGTGTCATCGCGCCTGGGTGACCTCAGCCCTTGCGCCGCGTCCAGGCCGGCGGGCGCTTCTCGCCGAAGGCCGCGAAACCCTCGCGCACCTCGTCGGAGGCGAGCGACGCGGCGAACATCGGGAAGTCGATCGCGGGGAGCTGGCGGTTCAGGTCGCGCTTGAGCGCCGCGCGCGCCTGCGGGCCCGTCTGTCGCACCCGCTCGATCGTCTCGGCGAGCGCCGTCTCGAGCTGCGCGTGGGGGACGACGCGTGCGACCAGGCCCATGGCGAACGCCTCGGCTGCCGTCACCTCCGCGGCGGTGAAGAGGAGCAGCTTAGCCCGCGCCATGCCGATTCGGGTCGCCAGGCGCGCGCCGAGGAAGCAGTCGGCCACGCCGCGGAGCAGCTCCGGGGCGCGGAAGGTGGCGCGCTCGGAGGCGACGGCGAGATCGGCGGTGAGGGTCAGGTTGAGCCCGCCGCCCTGGCACGTGCCGTTGATCCCGAGCACGACGAGCTTCGGGCAGCGCTCGAACTGCACGAAGGGGAGGAGGTCGATGCCGTCGGTCTCGCGGTCGAGGCCGGCGCCGCCCTCGTGCCGCCCGCCCATCTCTCCGCCGACGCAGAAGTGGTCGCCGGTGGCGGTGACGAGGAGCACGTCGATCGCCGGGTCGCGCTCGGCGAGCACGGCGGCCTTCTTGAGGCCGTGGTACATCTCGATGGTGAGCGCGTTGCGGCGCTCGGGACGGTCGATGAGCACACGCAGCACGCCGTCGGCCCTGCTGGCATCCAGGTGACGTGAGCCCAGGTCGACCGCTGCGGGGCGCATCCGGAGCCCTCTACCATTGCGACCGCCTCGGTTGCCACGGGTCCGGGGCTGCCGGACACTCGGTCCGAGGCCAAGCGGCTCGTCGCGCGCCTCCCGGAGTTCACGCACGTCACGCTCGACTTCTCGGGCGTCGATGTCGTCGGCCAGGGCTTCTGCGACGATGTGTTCCGCGTCTTTGCGCGGGCGCATCCCCGCGTGACGCTCGAACCGGTCGGGATGAACGAGGCCGTGGCCTTCATGGTGGCGCGGGCGCGCACGACCTGATCGCGACGGCGCTCGGCTTGACGTCACGCGCCGGCGGGCCCTAGAACGCTGGGCACCATGGCGAGTCGCATCTTCGGGCGCGAATCGACGACCGACGAGGTGCTGGCCGGCGTCGATTGCGCTGGCCGGGTGGTGCTCATCACCGGCGCGTCGGGCGGCCTCGGTGCGGAGGCCGCGCGCGCGCTCGCGGCGAAGGGCGCTCGGGTCATGATCACGGCCCGCGATCTCGCGAAGGGCCGCCAGGTGGTGGACGAGATCCGCACGGCGACCGGCAACGACGCAGTCGACGTGATGGAGCTCGAGCTGTCCCTTCCCGACAGCGTGCGGCGCTTCGCGCGGCAGTACCTCGCTCGCCATCCGGTCCTCCACGTCCTCGTCAACAACGCCGGGGTCATGGCCTGCCCGCTCGCCCGTACGCGCGAGGGCTGGGAGCTACAGCTCGCAACGAACCACCTCGGGCACTTCCTCCTGACTGCGCTGCTGGCGCCGGCGCTGCGAGCCGGGGCGCCGGCACGCGTCGTCTCGCTCAGCTCGAGCGGCCACCGGCTTTCGCCCGTCGTCTTCGAGGACATGCACTTCGAGCGGCGTCCGTACGACAAGTGGCTCGCGTACGGCCAATCGAAGACCGCGAACGCCCTCTTCGCCGTCGAGCTGGACCGCCGGCTCGCACCCGCCGGCGTGCGCGCCAACGCGGTCCACCCGGGTGCGATCGTGACCGAGCTCGGCCGCCATCTGTCGCCGGAGGACATCGCCGCGTTGCAGGCGCGCTCACCGGGCGGGCAGGGCTTCCACTGGAAGTCGGTCCCGGCCGGGGCAGCGACCAGCGTCTGGGCCGCGACGGCGCCCGAGCTCGAGAACCGGGGCGGGCTCTACCTCGAGGACTGCGGGATCGCCGCGCCGAAGACCTCGCGTGACCAGCTCACCGGGTACGAGCCGTATGCGCTCGATCCCGCGGCCGCGGCCCGGTTGTGGGCGCTCTCCGAGCAGATGGTCGGCGAGACGTTTGCGCCCTGAGCGGACGGACCCGGCCGTTGGCGGCCCGTGCGGCTCAGCGCGCGGCGAAGGCGGCGCGCAGCGCGCTCGCTGCTTCTTTCGTCGCCTCGCGGGCCTTCGTGAGCAGGGGGCCCATGCCGAAGAAGCCGTGGATCATGCCGGCGTAGCGCTTCACGTGGGCCTGGCTTCCGGCCTCGCGCAGGCGGGCGGCGTAGGCTTCGCCCTCGTCGCGCAGCGGGTCGAACTCGGCGGTGACGACGAGTGCGGGCGGGAGGTGCTTCAGATCCCTGGCGCGCAGCGGGCAGAGGTACGGGTCGCTCAGGTCCGGGCTCTTCCCGCAGTAGTGGTTCCAGAACCAGTGCATCGTCTTGGCGGTCAGGAAGTAGCCCTCGGCGTTCTCCCGATACGAGGCGGTGTTCGCCGAGGGCGCGTCGGTCACCGGGTAGACGAGGAGCTGGAAGACGAGCGGCGGTCCGCCGCGGTCGCGCGCCATGAGGGAGACGACGGCCGCAAGGTTGCCGCCCGCGCTGTCGCCGCCGACCGCGATGCGCCTGGGGTCGCCGCCGAGCGCCGCGGCGTTGGCCGCCACCCAGCGCGTGGCGGCGTACGCGTCCTCGCCGGAAGCGGGGAAGGGATGCTCGGGTGCGAGGCGGTAGTCGACCGACACCACCACCGCGCCCGCGGCATTGGCGAGGTGGCGGCAGATGCCGTCGTGCGTCTCGAGGCTGCCGATCACCCAGCCGCCGCCGTGGAAGTAGACGAGCACCGGGAAGGGCGCGCGGCCCTCGGGCGTGTAGACGCGCACGGGAATCTCGCCGAGCGGGCCGGGAAGCGCGCGGTTCTCGACCCTGGCGACCGCCTCGCCCTCGCCGGCGGCCGCGGAGAGGGTGGCGATCGCGGCGCGCGCCTCGTCGACGGAGAGCTCGTCGAAGGGGCGGACGACGGCGGTCAACTGCTCGAGGAGCATCTTGGCCTCGGGATCGAGCGGCATGGTTTCCTCCGATCAGCTCACGCAGCGGAATACCGGCAGGGTGAGGTGCTCGTCAATGCGTTCGAAGGTCACCTCGACGGGGAGCCCGACGCGGAGCCCGCCCGGCGGCCGGTCGTGCAGGAAGGTCGCGAGGCGGAGGCGCGCGTCCTCCTCCAGCTCGACGAGCGCGGTGACGAAGGGCACGCGGTCCTTGTACCCGGGGAGGAAGGCGCGGTGCACCGTCACCCAGGTGAACAGCCGCCCGCGCCCGCTGACCCGCGTCCACTCGTGGCGCCCGCCGCCGCACTCCGGGCAGGCCGAGGCCGGGTACCAGACCCAGCGCCCGCAGTCGCGGCAGCGCGGGATGCGGAGCTCGCCCGCGCGGCAACCCTCCCAGAACGCGCGCGCCACCGGCCAGTCCGGGTCGGGCAGGTGGCGCTCCGGGATCTCGCGCGCCGACGCCATCAGCCTCGCCCGAGGAGCAGGGTCGCGTGCTCGGAGCCGGAGTAGCCGGCCACCAGCCCGACCTCCGCGTCCTTCACCTGGCGCGGGCCCGCCGCGCCGCGGAGCTGCCGCACCGACTCGCACAGGTTGTTCATCGAGAGCATGAAGGCCTGCGCCAGCTGCCCGCCGCTCGGGTTCACGGGGAGCGCGCCGCCGAGCGCAATGCGCCCGCCGGCGACGAACGGCCCGCCCTCGCCGCGGCCGCAGAAGCCCATGTCCTCGAGCTGCTGGATCACCATCGACGTGAAGTTGTCGTAGAGCGTGACGAAGTCGACGTCGGCGGGCTCGAGGCCGGCCATCGCGAAGGCGGGCGGGGCGGAGTGCAGCGCGGCGGTGGCCAGGTAGTCGGTGCGCAGGCTCGCGTACTCGCCCTCCTCGCTGACCCCGGCGCCGACGCCGAGCACGGCGACCGGCGGCTGGCGGAGGTCGCGCGCGCGCTCGAGCGCGGTCATCACGAAGGCGCCCGCGCCGTCGTTCACCAGGCAGCAGTCGGAGGCGCGGAACGGCTCGGCCAGGTAGGGCTCGGCGAGGTACTGCTCCAGGGTGAGCGGCTTGTCGCCGAGGAGCGCGTTCTCGCTGAGCGCCGCGTGGCGCCGGAAGGCGACCGCGATCTCGCCGAGCTGCGCCTCGGTCGTGCCGTAGAGCGCCATGTGGCGGCGCGCCATGCCCGCGAAGTAGACGATCTGCGGGTACCAGCCGAAGGGGATCTCGAAGCTCGCCTTCATCGGCATCTCGGCGTGCAGCTGGCCCACGTTTCCCTGGCGCTCCGTTCCCCACGCGAGCCCGCGCACGCAGAGCACCGCCGTCGCGAGATGCGCCTCGATGGCGAGCGCGGCCAGGAGCGGCGCCGAGGCGACGGCCGCGCCGCCGCTGTAGCCCGCGGCGTTGAAGAACTGGCGCCGCACGCCGAGCTCGCGCGCCAGCTCGTGCAGCTCTGCATAAGTGGTACCCGGAGCAATGATCCCGTCGACGTCGGGCGCCCCGAGCCCGGCGTCGGCCAGCGCCGCGCGTGCGGCCTCGAGGAGGAGCGCCATGAGCGGCCGCGACGCCCGGCGCACGTAGCGCGTCTCGCCGATGCCGACGATGGCGATGCGGCGCGCGAGCCGCGTGCGTCCGCCGGGCTGCACGGGGCTATGCGTGCGCTCCCTCGATGATGCTGAGCTGCGTCGCCGTGGGTACGATGCGCGCGAGCGTGAAGCCCGCGCTCGGGAGGAGCGCGCGGTACTCGGCCGCGGTGCGCTCGCGGCCGCCCGTCCAGAGCAGCATGTTCAGGTCGCCGAGCACGATGCCCTGCGTGTCGGCGCTCTGGTCGATGCGCTCCGGGACGACCCGCTCGACGAGCAGCAGCCGCCCGTCCCGCGCCATGGCGCGACGGCAGCTCCGCAGGATGGCGACGCTGTGCTCGTCGTCCCAGTCGTGGATGACCCACTTGAGGACGTAGGCGTCGCCGCCGGCGGGGACGGAGGCGAAGAAGTCGCCCGCGACCAGCTCGCAGCGCCCCGCGAGCCCGGCCTCCCCGATGCGGCCCCGCGCGCTCTCGATGACCGGAGGGATGTCGAAGAGGATGCCGCGCAGGTGCGGGTTGGCGGCGAGGATGCTGGAGATCAACGCACCCTGCCCGCCGCCCACGTCGACCAGCGTGCCGAGGCGCGAGAAGTCGTACGCCGCCGTCACCGCGGCGTCGAAGGCCGAGGTGAGCGAGGTCATGGCGGCGTTGAAGAGCGCGGCGCCCTCGGGGTCCCGGGCGCTTTCCTCGAGGAACGCCTGCGTCCCGCGCGGGCCCCGCACCGGCTCGCCGCTCATCACGCTCCGCTCGAGCTTGCCCCAGGCGTCCCAGTTCCGCTCGTCGCCGAAGAAGATCGCGGCGGCGCGGAGCGAGCCCGGGACGTCGCTCCGGAGCAGCGCGCCGAGCTCGCTCGGGGTGAAGCGGCCGTCCGCATCCTCGCCGAACACGCCGAGGCTCGCCAGCGCGCGCAGCAGGCGATGGAGCGCGCGCGCGTCGGCGCCCGTCGCGCGCGCCAGCTCCTCGCTTCCGCGCGCCCCGTCCTGCAGCAGGTCGGCGATCCCGAGCCTGGCGGCCACGTAGAGGGCCTGCATCGCCCGGTAGCCGGTCATCAGGTGGAGGAGGGTCGCTGCCGGCGTGGCCATGGTCAGATCACCTTCGCGGCGCGCAGCTCGGCCAGCTCGGCATCGGTGAGCCCGAACTCGCGCAGCACCTGTTCGGTGTGCTCGCCGAGGGCGGGCGCAAGCCGCTCCACAC
>JBKPBB010000151.1:0-3810 GCA_046744245.1 Thermodesulfobacteriota bacterium | reverse complement strand
GCGCGGGGGCGCTCGGCGCCAAGCTGACGGGCGGCGGCGCCGGCGGGGCCGTCATCGCGCTCGCGGCGGAGCCGGAGCGCGTGGCGGCGACGCTGCGGACCGAGCGGATCGAGACCATCGTCGTGCGGGTGGGCACGGCGGAGGAGGGCAAGGCAGCATGAGCAGCGAGGGACGGCTCGTCCTGGTCGGCGGCACGGAGGCCGCGGACGACGGGCTCCGGGCGCGTGCCGGGCAGGCGATCGCGCGCGCCACGCAGTACCTGGTGACGACGCAGCACCCCCCCGGCTACTGGCACGCGCCGCTCGAGGCGAACGTGACCATGGAGGCCGAGTACGTCTTCTTCAACCGCATGCTCGGGCGCGAGCGGGCGGATCTCGACCGCCGCATGGCCGAGCGCCTGCTCGCCCTCCAGGGTGCGGACGGGAGCTGGCCGCAGTACAAGGACGGCCCGGGCAACCTCTCGACCACGATCGAGGCGTACTTCGCGCTCAAGCTCGCCGGGCGCAGGGCGGAGGAGCCGGCCCTCGCGCGGGCGCGCGACTTCGTCCTGGGCCACGGCGGCCTCGCGCGCGCCGGCGTCTTCACGCGCTTCTGGCTCGCCTACTTCGGGCAGTTCCCCTGGGGCGGCCTGCCCGCGCTGCCGGTCGAGCTGGTGCTGCTCCCGCCCTGGTTCCCGGTGAACATCTACGCCATGTCGAGCTGGGCGCGCGGCACGGTCGTGCCGCTCGCGCTGCTCGCCGCGCACCGGCCGCGCATCGCGACGCCGCCCGAGGCGGCGCTGAACGAGCTCTGGCTGAAGACGCCCACGCGCGCCGAGCTCGCCTTCCCGCGCTCGCGCGAGCTCATCACCTCGAAGAACTTCTTCCTCGCGCTCGACCGGGCGATCAAGCTCGTCGGGCAGAGCCCGTGGAAGCCCTTCCGCCGTCGCGCCATCGCGCGCGCGATCGAGTGGCTCGTGCGCCACCAGGACAAGAACGGGCAGTGGGGCGGCATCCAGCCGGCCATGCTGCACTCCGTGCTCGCGCTGCACGCCGTCGGCTTCGCGCCCGAGCACCCGGCGATGGTGAGCGGCATCCAGGGGGTCGACGACTTCCTGGTCGAGTGCGAGGGGACGCTCATGTACCAGCCGTGTGTCTCGCCCACCTGGGACACGGCGCTCGCCATGAAGGCGCTGCTCGAGTCGGGCATGGACCCGGCGCACCCGATGCTGGCGCGCGCCGCCGAGTGGCTGGTCGCGAACCAGATCTTCCGCCCCGGCGACTGGTCGATCCTGAACCCCGAGCTCGAGCCCGGCGGCTGGGCCTTCGAGTTCGCCAACGACTGGTTCCCGGACACGGACGACTCGGCCGTGATCCTGATGGTGCTGGCCCAGCTCCCGATCGCCGCGACCCCCGCGGGCAAGCGCGCCATCGCCTACGGCCTCAACTGGACGCTCGGCATGCAGAGCCGCAGCGGCGGCTGGGGCGCCTTCGACACCGACAACACCTCCGAGTTCCTGAACCGCATCCCCTTCGCCGACCTGGAGGCGATGGTGGACCCGCCGACCGAGGATGTCACCGGGCGGCTCCTCAACCTGATGGGCGTCTCTGGCTACGGCCCGGACTTCGGCCGCGCCCGGCGCGCGCTCGAGTTCGTGCGCCGCACCCAGCGCCCCGACGGCTCGTGGTGGGGCCGCTGGGGCGTCAACTTCATCTACGGCACCTGGTCCGTCCTCGACGGCCTCGCCGCGATCGGCGAGGACCTGCGCGCACCGTGGGTGCGCCGCGCCGTCGAGTGGCTGAGAGCGCGCCAGAACGCCGACGGCGGCTGGGGCGAGACGGTCGCCTCGTACGACGACGAGTCGCTCGCCGGGAAGGGCGAGAGCACGGCCTCGCAGACGGCGTGGGCGCTCCTCGGCCTCATGGCCGCGGACGGGATCGCGAGCCCGGCCGTGCAGCGCGGCATCGACTACCTCGTGCGCACGCAGGGCGCGGAGGGCACGTGGAGCGAGCGCCTCTTCACCGGCACGGGCTTCCCGCGCCACTTCTACCTCCGCTACCACCTCTACCGGCACTACTTCCCGCTCATGGCGCTCGGACGGTACGCGCGGCTGGCAGGAGGGGAGGAGAGGCGATGAGCGTCGGCATCGAGGGTCTTCGCGTCTACGTGCCGCAGTACGCGCTCCGGCTGACGGAGCTGGCCGCGGCGCGGGACGTTCCGCCCGAGAAGCTGACGGCGGGCCTCGGCGTGCAGGAGATGGCGATCGCGCCGCCGTGCGAGGACGTGGTCACGCTGGCGGCCACGGCGGGCGCGCGCCTCCTGCGCGCCGCGCGCGTCGATCCCGAGGAGATCGGCATGCTGCTGGTCGCCACCGAGACCGGCGTCGATCATTCCAAGCCGGTCAGCATCTTCGTGCACGACCTCCTCGGCATCGGGCGGCGCTGCCGGGTCTACGAGCTGAAGCACGCCTGCTACGCCGGCACGGCGGCGCTCATGACCGCCGCCGACTGGGTGCGCGCGGGCGGCGGCCGCGCGCGGCGCGCGCTCGTCATCGCGGCCGACATCGCGCGCTACGAGATCGGCTCCCCCGGCGAGCCGACGCAGGGCGCGGGCGCGGTCGCCATGCTGGTCGGGCGCGAGCCGCGCGCGCTCGTCCTCTCCGAGCAGAGCGGCACCTACGCCGGCAACGTGCACGACTTCTGGCGCCCGCTCGATCGCCGCGAGGCGATCGTCGACGGCAAATACTCGGTCGAGTGCTACCTCGACGCGCTCGCGGGCGCGTTCATGGCCTACCGCGGCCTCGAGCGGCCGCCGCTCGTCTCCGGCGAGGCGCTCGCCGACCGTCTCGTGCGGTTCCTCTACCACACGCCCTTCCCCAAGATGGCGATGAAGGCGCACCGCCGCCTGCTCGAGGTCGACGGGCACGCCGCCGGACGGGCCGTCGAGGACGATCGGGCGGCGGCCTCGTACCGCAGGCAGGCGGCGCCCGGGCTCGCCGCCGTCGCGCGCGTCGGCAACACCTACACCGCGTCGCTCTACCTCTGCCTCGCCGCGCTGCTCGAGGCCGAGGGCCGTACGCTCGCGGGCGAGCGCCTCGGGCTCTTCTCCTACGGGAGCGGGTGCTGCGCGGAGTTCTTCACCGGCAGCGTGCCGGAGGGTGTGGAGGCGGTGGCCGACGCGGGCGTCGGGGCGCTGCTCGCCGGGCGCACCTTCATCGACGTGCCGGCCTACGAGCGCCTCGTCCGCGGCGGGGAGGCGGGCGGCGAGCCGCCCGCGGACTTCGCCGGCGAATTCGTCTTCACGGGCGTCAAGAACCAGCGGCGCGAGTACGCGCGCCCGGGAGCGCTGGCGGCGTGAGCCTCGGCATCGCCGCACCGGCCCCCGGGGGCGGCGACCCCGCCCGGCTGGCGGGTGCCTACGCGCACTGCGCGCGCATCGCGCGCGGGCACTACGAGAACTTCACCATCGGCTCGTGGCTCCTGCCGCGGCGGCTGCGCCACGATCTGGCCGCGGTCTACGCCTTCGCGCGCGGCGCCGACGACCTGGCCGACGAGGGGCGTGCGGCGGTGCTCGATCGGCTGGAGCGCCTCGCGGCGTGGGAAGAGCGGCTGCGCGCCTGCCTGCGCGACCCGGCGAGCGCGGACGATCCGATCTTCCTGGCCCTCGGCCACACCATCGCGCGCCACGACCTTCCGCTCGAGCCCCTGCGCGATCTGCTGCTCGCCTTCGAGCGCGATGCGGCTGGCGACACGGCGACCTTCCCGACCCTTGCGGACGTGCTCGAGTATTGCCGCTGCTCGGCGAATCCGGTCGGGCGCATCGTGCTCGCAC
>JBKPBB010000007.1:0-3140 GCA_046744245.1 Thermodesulfobacteriota bacterium | reverse complement strand
GCGGGCGAGGAGGGCCGCCTCTTCGGCTCGGTCACCAACATGGACGTCGAGCGCCTGCTCGCCGAGAAGGGCTTCCACGTCGAGCGCCGCCGCATCGTGCTCCCGGAGCCGATCAAGCAGCTCGGCACCTTCCCGATCCCGGTGCAGGTCGGGCGCAGCGTGCGCGTGAGCGTCGAGCTCACGGTCGAGGCGGAGCCGGGCTGATCGGCTCCCCGCTCGCCCAGCGCGTCCATACCAGCGCGAGCCGGCGCGGCGCAAACTCGCCTTGCCCGCCGTCCCTCACAGGCAGGCCAGGCCTGCCATTGTGAGCCGGAGCGCCGCGGGCCCTCCTGCTTAAGGTTCGCCCGGCTCGATGCCGAAGAGGAGTGCCAGCCCGCGGAGCACGTCGCGGAGCCGTTCGCTGCGCAGGCTTCCCACGCAGTCGGTCAGCCGCGCTCGATCGATGGTGAGGATCTGGCTCACGTTGACTACGCTCGGGCGGGGTAGACCAGCCTCACCCTTGCGCAGTTGGACGTTGCCCGGCATCGCCGCCAGGCGGAGGTTCGACGTGACGGCCGCGACCACGGCAGTCCGGATGGCGCTGCGGTTGAATCGATCGTGCTGCACGACGACCGCCGGCCGCCGTGCGCGGGGTTCCGACCCCTTCCCGGCAAACCGCAGCCAGTAGACTTCGCCCTGGCGCATCACCAGCGTTCGTCGGCCCAGTCCACCGCGTGCCGGGCGAGGTCGTCGGCCTCGCGCCGCTGTTCCTCCGCCAGCGACTCGTCTGCGAAGAGGGCGTCGAGACGCCGCGTGACATCGGCGTCGCGGCGCGCCCGCACGGCCAGGCGAAGGACTCGAGTGATGAAGCGGCTGCGCGACTCCCCCCGCGCGCGCGCAGCCCGATCGACCTCGTCGAGGATCTCTGCGGGGACGGCAATCGCGGTCTTGCGATGGGCCATCGGTACTCCCTTTGGTAATACTTGCGAGAGTACCCTAGCGCGGCGATGATCGCCAGACAAGCGGGCGGCGTCTCGACAGCGTGTCGCTCGCCCGCTCACCTGCGCTGCGCCAGGACCCGCAGGCCGCAAACGGACCTTGCTCCTCGGGCGTCGCGCGCGCTAGGAGTGCCCGCACCGATGCCCACCCGCGCCGAGCTCGAGGCGCGCGAGGCGGCCGCCCTCGCGCCCTACGCGATGCGGAGCCGCGACTCGCGCGGCCGCCGCCACCCCGAGCCCGAACACCCCCTCCGCATGGCCTTCCAGCGCGACCGCGACCGCATCATCCACTCCACCGCCTTCCGCCGCCTCGAGTACAAGACGCAGGTGTTCGTGAACCACGAGGGCGACTACTACCGGACGCGGCTCACGCACACGATCGAGGCCGCGCAGGTGACCCGCACGCTGGCGCGCGCCCTCGGGCTCAACGAGGACCTGGCCGAGGCGGTCGCGCTGGCGCACGACCTCGGCCACACGCCCTTCGGCCACGCCGGCGAGCGCACGCTCGACCGCCTCATGAAGCCCCACGGCGGCTTCGACCACAACTCGCAGAGCCTGCGTATCGTGGACGTGCTCGAGGAGCGCTACCCGGCCTTCCGGGGCCTCAACCTCTCCTGGGAGGTGCGCGAGGGCATCGTCAAGCACTCGACGCGCTACGACCGGCCGCAGGTGCGCGACTTCGACCCCGAGCTGGCGCCGTGCCTGGAGGCACAGATCGTCGACTTCGCCGACGAGATCGCCTACAACGCGCACGACATCGACGACGGCCTCAAATCGGGCATGCTCGACCCGGAGGATCTGGCCAGCGCGCGCCTGTGGGCCGAGGCGATGGCCGAGGTGGCGCCCGGCGCACCACCCCACGTGCGCCACTACCAGGGGGTGCGCCGCGTGATCGACCGTCTGGTGAGCGATCTGTGCGCCTCGCTCATCGCCCGCCTGCGCGAGCTGCGGGTCGAGACGCTCGCCGACGTGCGCCGCGTGAAGCCGCGCCTGGTCGAGTACTCGCCCGAGATGGCCGCGCGCAACCAGGAGCTGAAGGCGTTCCTCTACGACCGGCTCTACACGCACTACCGCGTGACGCGCATGACGCAGAAGGCCGACCGCATCATGAGCGCGCTCTTCGAGGTCTACATGCAGGAGCCGAAGCAGCTCCCGCCGCACGTGACGGAGCGGGCGCGGGGGGAGGGTGAGTCGACCCCGCGGGCGATCGCCGACTACGTCGCGGGCATGACCGACCGCTTCGCGCTCCAGGAGTACAAGAAGCTCTTCGACCCCGAGGAGCGGGTGTAATCGACCCGCTCGGCGGCAGGTTGAAACCCCCGGCCGAGGAGGGCCGGCCAGCTGGCTGCCGTCGCTCCACGCACCCCGGACTCGACCTCGTCGCCGGTGGACCGTCCCGGCCTCGCCAGCGGCGCGCTTCGACTCAGCCGGTCCGCTCCTTGGGGAGCGCCGCGAACCGCTCTTCGAGCCCTGCGACCTGCTGGCTCAGATGCTCGAGCTCGTCGCGCAGCGCTGACAGGCGCCGCGCGAGGGTGTCGACGACCTTCGCCTGCTCCTTCAGCGTGATGCGTACGAGCTCGGGTCGCGCGCCGGGCCGCGAGCGCAATTGCTCGACCCGCCGGCGGACGGTGACCAGGGCGCGGCTGTCCCATGCGCGAGCGAGCAGGGCGCTCGCGCTCTCCCGCGTCGCGGCCACGAGGAGCTCGCCGGCGGAGCGGAGGTGGCTGCCGGCAGTCCGCATCTCGTTCAACGAGCGACGAAACATCGAGTCTTCCATGACGACCTCACCTCTCTCCCTCGCCGCGTAGGTCTGCTCCGGCGCGCGCCTCGTGCGTCGCGAGAGGCACCCATCGTCCCAGAGGCGGGCCCGCCGTCAATAGCCTCTGTGCGGTATTGACCCGACCCCCTTCGGCCGACTGCGCGGATCCATCCCTCGACTTCACCGGTATTACCCCGATCGTCACGCGCCGGGATGCTCACCATGGCGAGGTCACCGGGGCACGCCTCGTCGGCGCTCGCTGCGCTTCCCGCTCTCGCTTCCCGGCTCGTTCGCCTCGCTCGCCATGGTCACTCGGACAGACCCTAGCCGACGAGGGCCGCGTACTCGGCCAGCACGCGGGCCGTCACCTCGTCCCAGGTCGGGAAGCGGCGGGCGGCCGCGCG
>JBKPBB010000140.1:0-2642 GCA_046744245.1 Thermodesulfobacteriota bacterium | reverse complement strand
GCGCGGGGGCGGCGCTTTCGGCGCGGCACGCCGGTTGCTCCGACACGCCTCCGTGGCCTGCTCCGCGACCGAGCCCGCCGACACCGACCCGGCGCCGCCGCCGCCCCCGCGGCGGCGCCGGGGCCGCCCGCCGATCCATCTCTCCCTCTCGCTCAACCTGGTGATGCCGTCGCAGTTCTTCCCCGAAGGCGGCGACGGGCCGGCGCCCGGCGAGAGGCGCCTGATGCGCGCCGTCTTGAAGGACGCGCTCGTCATCCTCTTCAAGCACGACGCGACCGAGGACCGACGGGGCCGGCGCCTGCTCGCCGAAGCACGGCACTGGGTCGAGAGCGACGACGCGCAGTCGACGTTCTCGTTCGTGAACGTGTGCGGCGCGCTCGGCCTCGACCCGTCGTGCGTGCGCAAGGGCCTCGCCCGCTCCCTCGCGGCGCAGCGCGCCCAGCGCCGCCGGCACTGAGCCGCGGACCTTGCGCGCGCTACGCCACCTCGGCCCACGCCAGCGCGCGCTCGACCGTCTCGAGGATGGCCTCGGGGTCGCCCGGCTTGGTGATCGCGAAGTCGACCTGGGCGCGCGCGAGCTGCGCGCGGCTCACGCCGCTCAGCACCGCGGAGTAGAGGCCCACGCAGAGGGGCCGGCCGCGCGTGCTGGCGATGCCGCGCGCCCGCACGAGCCGGGTCAGGTCCCAGCCGCTCATCTCGGGCATGTAGAGGTCGGTCAGGAGGACATCCGCGCCCTGGCGCTCGAGCTCGGCGAGCGCGGCCGGCCCGCTCGCGACCAGCACGACGTCGTAGCCGGCCCCGCCCAGCACCGCGGCGAGCACCGAGCGCGCGCTGTCGAGATGGTCGACCAGGAGAACCCGTGCGCGTCGGCCCGAGGCCTTCCGCAGCGCGGCGCGCGGCGGCGGCGAGCCGCGGAGCGGGCGCGCCTGGCCGGTCAGCTCTCGATCCATGGGTGCCCTCCCCTCGCCGGCGCCGGGCTCACGCCACGGCCGCGTCGCAGGCGACGCCTCGTGGTGCGCCGAGCAGGGCCGCCAGCGCGCCCCCCTGCGCCCGCTTGCGCTTGAGCTTCTCCAGGAGCGTGGTTCGGTTCACGCGCAGGAGGCGCGCCGCCTCCTTCTTGTTGCCGCCCGAGAGCCGGAGCGCCTGGGCGATGATGCGGTCCTCGATCGCCTCCATCTCGCGGTAGAAGTCGATACCCGCCGCGCCGAACTGCCAGGGCATCGCCGCCGACGCCTCGCCCGACGCCTGCGCGGCAACCACGTGCGGCGGGAGGTCGTGCACCTCGATCACGTGCTCGGGCCGTCCGAGGACGACCATCTGCTCGAGCAGGTTGCGCAGCTCGCGCACGTTGCCCGGCCACGAGTGGCGCGCGAGCACCTCGAGGGCGGCGGGGGCGACGTCGAAGCGCGGGAGGCCTTTTGCCGCGAGCTGGCCGAGCACGCCCCGCACGAGGAGCGGGATGTCTTCGCGTCTGCGCCGGAGCGGTGGCATCTCGATCGGCACCACGCACAGGCGGTAGAAGAGATCCTCGCGGAACTGCTTGGCCGCGACCGCCTCGTCCAGGGTGCGATTGGTCGCCGCGATGATGCGCACGTCGACCTGCTGCGTGCCCACGCTGCCGACCGGCTCGAAGCGCCCGTCCTCGAGCACGCGCAGCAGCTTCACCTGGAGCTTCGGGCTCATCTCGCCGATCTCGTCCAGGAAGATGGTGCCGTGGTCGGCGAGCTTGAAGCGCCCCAGGCGGCTCGCGACCGCGCCCGTGAACGCGCCGCGCTCGTGCCCGAACATCTCGCTCTCGAGCAGCTCCTCCGGGATGGCGCCGCAGTGGACGGGCACGAAGCGGCCGGCGGCGCGCGTCGAGAGGCGGTGCAGCGCGGCGGCGACCAGCTCCTTGCCGGTGCCGCTGTCGCCCGTGATCAGCACGGTGGCGTCCGTCGGCGCCACCCGGCGGATCACCTCGAAGATCGCCTCCATGGTGGGGTGGCGGCCGATGATGCCCTCGAACCCGAGCGGCTCGTCCTCCACCTGTTCCGGCTCGAACTGGACGTCGTCCATCGTCCCCCCCGCTGCGCGGCCGTGGCCGTGCACCGGGGAGAGGAAGCAAGCGCCACGCCTGATGCGGGGTCGGCACCGATCGGGGTCAGGAATTTGCCCTCAAGCTTGCGGGAAGTCTGACGTTCCGAGGGCGGGAGGCGCGGCGGCACCGCCTCGCCCGGGCGCGCGGAAGAGACCGCGCGCGGACAAAGCTGTACGTCGGCAGCTATTTTTGTAACCGGGGCGCCGCGGGCGTGCGGGCCGCTCCTTCCTCCTCCTGGATCGCGCGGTAGACCTCTTCGCGATAGATGCGCACCTCGGCCGGCGCTTCCACGCCGAGCCGAACCTGGTTGCCACGCACCTCGAGGACGCGCACCGTGACGCTATCCCCGACCCGAATCACCTCGCCCAACTTCCGTGTCAGGACCAGCATCCTCGCCCCCCCCATGGGTTGTCGGCCGGAGGCGCGCCCCGCTTTAGCGGAGGGTTAGTCCAGGCTGAGGGCGGCGAGGCGTGCGTTCTGCCGCTCGAGCCCGCGCGCCACGAGGAGCGCCCGCCGGAGCGCGCCGAGCCCGGCGCCGAGCCCCGCGCGGCGCTCGGGCGAGAGG
>JBKPBB010000155.1:0-2512 GCA_046744245.1 Thermodesulfobacteriota bacterium | reverse complement strand
TTGCTCATATGCGGTGCGACGGGAGAACGCGATGCTGATCGGAGTCATGCAGCTGCTCTTCGCTTGGGCGACGGTGGCCGCGGCGCTCGGCGTGATCGCCCGCATTCGCTGACGCACACGCCGCGCGGCGCTCGCCACGCGCCTCCACACAGCGTCTTACCACGAGCCGAGGGTCAAGTCCCGCTCTCCGGCGACTAGGACGGCAGCGCGGCCTCGTCGCGGAGGCCGAGGGCGATCACCCCGGCCAGGACGAGCCAACCCGCGAGGAGGGCGAGCCCGCCGGCGAAGCCGTCCGTGTGCTCCTTCACGAGCCCGACCAGGTAGGGTCCGAGGAAGCCGCCCAGGTTCCCGACCGAGTTGACGAGCGCGATCGCGCCCGCGGCCGCGCTCCCGCTCGCGAAGGTGGCCGAGCGCGCCCAGACCGGCCCGAGCGCGCTCCACATCCCGAGCGCGCCGAGCGAGAGCGCGAGCAGCGACACGATGGGCGACATCACGCTCCCGCTCACGAGCAGCCCTGCGGCGCCGATGAAGGCCGGCCCCGCCAGGTGCCAGCGCCGCTCCTGGCGCCGATCCGAGTGCGCGCCGACGACCACCATGCCGATCGCCGCCGCCAGGTACGGCACCATCGACACGACACCCACCGCGAAGTCCCCGAGCCCGCCGAAGCCCTGGATGATCTGAGGGATCCAGAAGCTCACGCCGTAGAGCCCGCACACGAGCGCGAAGTAGAGGAGCGCGAGCAGCCACACGCGCCCGTGCGCGAGCGCCTGCGTCACGCTGTAGCGGTGTCGCTCCGCGCGCGCGGCGTGCTCGCGCCGCATGCGCTCCGAGAGCCACGCGCGCTCCGCGGGCGCGAGCCAGTCGGCCCCCTCGGGGCGATCGGTCAGGTAGACGAGCACGGCGAGGCCGAACGCCACCGCCGGCAGGCCCTCCAGGAGGAAGAGCCACTGCCAGCCCGCAAGCCCGCCGCGGCCGCCAAGCTGCTCGAGGATCCTGCCCGAGATCGGCCCGCCCACCACGCCCGCCATCGCGGTCGCGGTCATGAAGCGCGCCACCGCGCGCGCCTGCTCGGCGGCCGGGAACCAGTACGTGAGGTAGAGGATCATGCCGGGGAAGAAGCCCGCTTCGGCGGCGCCCAGGAGGAAACGGAGGGCGTAGAAGCTCGTCGCGCCGCGCACGAGCATCATCGCCGCCGAGATGACGCCCCAGGAGATCATGATGCGCGCCATCCACACGCGCGCGCCCACCCGGTGCATGATCAGGTTGCTCGGCACCTCGAAGAGGAAGTAGCCGATGAAGAAGATGCCCGCGCCGAGGCCGTAGACGGTGTCCGTGAAGCCCAGGTCCCGCCGCATCTGGAGCGCCGCGAAGCCGACGTTGATGCGGTCGAGGTAGGCGACCACGTAGAGGACGAACATGAAGGGGATCAGGCGGCGGGTCACCTTCGCCAGGACGGCCGCGGCGAAGGCGGGGTCGTGGTCGTCGGCGGGCGTCAGCGCGGGCTCCTAGGAGTCGGCCTCCTAGTGCACCGCGCGGCCGGGCGTGGGGGTGGCCTCCGCGTCGTAGCCGTGCGAGAGCACGACGTGGTAGGCGGCGATGCGGTCGGTCTCGGTCTCGGAGATGAACTCGAACATGTACTCGTCCTCCGCCTCGCCCGCCACGCCCTGCACATAGGTGATGTCGCTCGGCGTCACGACGATCTCGCCCACCAGCGTCTTGCCCCGGATGAGCTGCACGACGCGGGTGTCATCCCCCTCGACGGCGAAGTGCCAGTGGAGATCGTCGTCGTCGTAGAGCACGACCTCGGGCGTGCCGGCGCGCAGGATGCAGTTCGGGTGCGCCTGGAGCCAGGTCCAGAAGGCCTGAAAGGAGAGCGTCGCGGCCGCGTGCTCGATGTGCTTGTGGGACGCCATAGCGGCTCCATGCTAACGCTCGCGCGCCGCGTTTGCCATCGGCCCTCCTTGACTTCCGGACGGCTTCGGAGCGATCCCGGCCCGGATGGCGCTCCTCGACCGCTTCCGGCTGACGGACAGGGTCGCGCTGGTGACCGGCGCCGGGCGCGGCATCGGGCAGGCGATCGCGCTCGCCTTCGCCGAGATGGGCGCCGACGTGGTGTGCGCGGCTCGCACGGAGAAGGAGATCGAGGCGACCGCCGCGCGGGCGCGCGGCTTTGGCCGGCGCGGGCTCGCGATCCGCTGCGACGTGACCGACCCGGCCGAGCTCGAGCGGCTCGCGGGGCGGACGATGGCGGACTTCGGCCGCATCGACCTGCTGGTCAACAACGCGGGGGGCTTCCCGCCCATGCCGTTCCTCGACACGGATCTGCCGTCGTGGGAGTGGTGCTTCAGATTCAACCTGACGTCGGCGTTCGTGCTCACGCGCGCCTGCCTCCCGCACATGCTCGCGCGCGACGGGGGGGCCGTGCTGAACGTCTCGTCCGCGGCGGGGCGCATCGTGCGCAAGGGCTTCGTCGCCTACGGCACGGCGAAGGCGGCGCTCTCGTTCATGACCA
>JBKPBB010000062.1:0-2932 GCA_046744245.1 Thermodesulfobacteriota bacterium | reverse complement strand
CATCTTGACGCCGCGGGCGTAGACGGCGCCGACGCGCAGGACGACGGGCACCATGGGCGTTCCGTCACAGGCCGCGAACAGGCGCTTCTCCGCCAGGAGCCGCGTGCGCGCGTGCACGGAGCCGGGGGTGCCGTCCATGCGTCCCGTGGCGGGCCGGTCGGGTGACGTTTCGCCCTCGACGTGCGGGAAGCTCACCAGCACGACCTTGCGCACGCCGGCCCCACGGGCCGCCGCGAGCAGGTTCTCCACGTAGCCGACGTTCGTCCGCGGCAGGAACCTCTCCGGTCGGGGCGCGAAGAGCAGCCCCGCGAAGTGCACGATGCAGTCGACGTCCCGGCACGGCTCGGCCAGGGTCGCGGGATCCGCGAGGTCCGCCCGGCACACGGAGGCGTTGGCATGCACGCTCGCGTCGAAGGGCAGCGGCGTGCGGTGCACCAGCAGCTTCAGGCGGTGCGGGCTCGCGAGCAGATGGTGGGCGAGGAGCGAGCCCATGTTGCCGGCGGCGCCGGTGATGAGGATCTGCATGCGGGCTCAGAGGTCCCGTGGAACACGGTGCCCCAGCTGCGTCGCGGCGAGGTAACCCGCGACGATCACCGAGAGCGCCCCATCCCCTCGAGCAGTTGCTCGGCGCGTTCGCCCAGCTTCGCCCCACCGCTGCGCCCGGCGCCGAGGCTGCGCGGAACCGGCCGACGATCGCGTCGCTGCGCGTACTCCTTGACCGCCTCGCGTACCAGGGCGGCGGGGGCTCGCCGCTCGCGCCGGGCGATCGCCTTCAGCCGCTCGTAGTCCACCGCGTCGAGGTAGACCGTCGTCTTCGCCCTGGACATGTGGCTACCATGTATGGTGACCAGGACGGTGGCAAGCCCGAGGCGGTCGGCCCGGCCGCCGGCCTACCGCTACGGAGGCCCGTCCAGTTCCTCCAGCCGGCCGCTCGGATCGTAGTAGAGCTCCTGCTGCGCGATCAGCCCGTCGCGGTAGCGGTAGATGACCACGTAGTCCGAGCGCAGCCGCCGCCCCGCGCGCGTGAAGTCGAAGTGGATGCGCACGAACGCCGCCTGGCCGCCGGGCACGATGGCGCACTCGACGGCGCGGTAGGTGATCGCCTCCAGGTGGCGGATGGTGAGCGCGATGAACTCGAGCATGCGCTCGACGCCCTCGATGCGGGCCGGCCAGCCGAAGAGCCGCACCGTGGGGCTCGAGTACACGACGTCCGGATGATAGAGCGCCCGCGCGAGCGAGAGATCGCCGGCCGCGAAGGCGCGCGCGAAGCACTCCTCCTGGGCGACGAGCGCGGGCTCGCTGATCACTTGATCGCGGCGCGGCTCGGCAGCGCCCCGATCTCCGTCTCGAGCTGCTCCGCCGCCCATTTGACGGCCATGGCCCGGTGGCGGGCTTTGGAGATCGCGTAGGCCGTCTGGTCGAGGGCCGCGAGCGGCGCCGCGGCGGCGCGTGCCTCCGCGACCACGCGCTCGGCGGGGCGCGCGACCTCGTGCACGATGTGCCGCTCGAGGGCCTCTTCGGGCGAGTACGCGCGCGCGTGGAGGATGGCCTCCGTGTGCCGGCGGGGCGGGACGGCCGCTTGGGCGAGGACGATCGCCCAGGTGGGGAGGGCCAGCCCGATCGCGACCTCGTTCAGCTGGAGGCGGAACGGCCCCTCGGCCATGAAGCGGAGGTCGCACGCGAAGGCCAGCATCGCGCCGCCGGCGATCGCGTGCCCGGTGACCGCCGCCACGGTGGGGATCGGGAAGGTGAAGACGCGCAGCATGCTGCGCCCGAAGGCGACCATCGTCCGCCTGAGCTCGTCGGGCGGCAGCGTGGGCAGAACCTTCAGGTTGAGGCCGGCGGAGAAGACGCCCGCGCGGCCGGCGATCACCAGCGCCCCGGGCCGCTCGCGCTCGGCGCGGTCGAGGGCGGCGTTCAGACCCTCGAAGAACGCGAGCGCCATGGCGTTCACCTTGCCGTCGTCGAGCGCGATCTGGGCGACGTCGTCCGAGACCCCGTAGCGAATCGTGTCGGCCATGGCGCTTCCCGCCCTCTCCATAGGCGGGACCGTGCCGCCGGTCAATGCGAAGCGAGCGCCCGTGGCACTCGGCCCGGCCCGCTGTGCCAGCCGCGGCACATGTGGCGCGTCCGAGTCGGCCTTCTGCGTGGCCGAAGCCGTGGCAGGCGGCTTGCTATCGGACGCGTGGAGCACGACCTGACCCAGCAGCAGCCGCACGCGGTCCACACCCGCTTCGAGCTCGGTGTCCAGCGCATGATCGACGGCTGGATCACGGCCGGCCGCCTCGAGGTCTCGCCCGCCGACCTCCAGCTCGCGCGCGAGTTCCTCGAGCAGGCGGGCCTGAAGGTCGAGGACGCTCCCGACTTGCGGGTGCGGATCGTCGATCGTGAGGGCGAGGTCAGGGAGATGAGCCGCGAGGACGCGGTCATGGCCGCGCTGCGACACCTGACGCGGAAGTAGCCTCCGCCCGCCGCCGCGCGCGCCTACAGCAGCCCCGCGCCCGTCGCCCGCCGCGCGTTCCCGTCCTCGCGGAAGGCCGCGATCAGGTTCGCCGCGATCTGCGACAGGTGCACCTCGTCGGCGCCGTCGACCAGGCGCGCCGAGCGCGCATGGCGGAGCATGCTCTCGAGCGGCGTGTCCGTGGAGTAGCCGAGCGCGCCGTGCACCTGGATGGCGCGGTCGGTGATGCGCCAGAGCATGTTCGCCACGTGGTGCTTGGCGATCGAGACCTCCTGCCGGAAGGGCAGCGCGTGCTCGATCAGATAGGCGGCGTGGAGCACCATCAGCTTCGCCGCGTAGAGCTCCATCGCCGACTCGGCCATCATCGCCTGGATGAGCTGCTTGTCGGCGAGCACGCCGCCGTGCAGCTCGCGCTCGAGCGCGCGGCGGACGAGCATCTCGAGCGCCTTCTCGGCGCTCCCGATCCAGCGC
>JBKPBB010000256.1:0-6658 GCA_046744245.1 Thermodesulfobacteriota bacterium | reverse complement strand
CTCGCCCGCGGGGGTGAGCTGCACGTTGCCGCGCGTCCGCTCGAGGAGGCGGCGACCGTAGCGATCCTCGAGGGTGCGGATCTGCTGGCTGACCGCCGACTGGGTCACGAAGTTCTGGGAAGCGGCCGTGGAGAAGCTCCGGGTCTCGACCACGTCGCAGAAGACCTTGAGGGTCTCGAGGTGCACGCTAATGTGTCGGGTGATGGAACGTGAGTCCGACTTATATGAGCCCGCCTGCGGCCTTGCAACCCCGCGGGCGGCGAGGGGGTCCCGATGACCGCGGGCGAGGGACGTACGACATGCACTCGCTCATCGTGGGGCGGGACATGACGGGGCTGGACGCGATCCGGTAGCCTGACGTAAGGACGCGGCCATGGAGCTCAACGGCAAGGTCGCCCTCGTCACCGGTGCCGCCCGGGGCCTCGGGCGCGCCATCGCCGTGGCCCTGGCCAGGGCGGGCTGCGAGGTCGCGGTGTCGGACATCGCGCGGTCGGCCGACGGCGCCACGCCGTACGCGCTCGCCTCGACCGACGACCTCGACGCGACGGCGCGTGCGGTCCTGGACCACGGCCGCCGCAGCATCGCTATCCCCGCCGACGTCACCTCCTCCGCGGAGGTGGCGCGGCTCGTGGCCGCGGTGCAGGAGGCCTTCGGCGGCCTCGACATCCTGATCGCCAACGCGGGCATCATCGCCGCCGCGCCCGTGGTCGCCATGGACGAGGCGCAGTGGGACCGCATCTTCGCCGTCAACGTGAAGGGCGTCTTCCTCTGCGCCCGCGCGGCCATCCCGCTCCTGGGGCTGCGCGGCGGCGGGCGGATCGTGAACGTCGCCTCGGTGGCGGGGAAGACGGGCCGCGGCGGGCTCGCCGCCTACTGCGCCTCCAAGGCCGCGGTCATCTCGCTCACGCAGGCGCTCGCCGAGGAGCTCGGGCCGATGAACATCGCCGTCAACGCGCTCTGCCCGGGCTACATCAAGACGGCGATGTGGACGGAGGTGCTGAACCCCGCGCTGTCCGCTCTGACCGGTGTGCCGCAGGACCGCGTCTTCGAGGACTTCGTGCAGCGCTTCACCTATCTCAAGCGCGAGCAGACGCCCGAGGAGATCGCCGACGCGGCCGTCTACCTCTGCCGCGCCGAGAACGTGACCGGCATCACGCTGACCGTCGCGGGCGGCGGCGAGGTGCACTGAGGCCCCGGTGCGGGCCCTCGCCTGGCTCGCGGTCGCGCTCGCCGGCGCGTACGCGCTCGGCGTGCTCGCCGTCTTCCGCGGCGAGACGGTCAACGCGGTCTGGTTCGTGATCGCCGCGGTGGCCGTCTACGCGATCGCCTACCGCTTCTACGGCGCCTTCCTCGCCGCCCGGCTCTTCGCCCTCGACGCGCGCCGGCAGACCCCGGCCGAGCGCATCAACGACGGGCGCGACTTCGTGCCGACCAACCGCTGGGTGGTCTTCGGGCACCACTTCGCGGCCATCGCCGGCCCCGGGCCGCTCATCGGCCCGACGCTCGCGGCGCAGTTCGGCTACCTGCCCGGCACGCTCTGGATCCTGGCCGGCGTGGTCTTGGGCGGCGCGGTACAGGACTTCTGCATCCTCTGCGGCAGCCTCCGCCGCGACGGCCGCTCGCTCGGGCAGATGGCGAAGGACGAGATCGGCCCGCTCGGCGGCTTCGCCGCGCTGCTCGGCGTCTTCTTCATCATGGTGATCCTGATCGCCGTGCTGGCGCTGGTGGTCGTGAACGCTCTCAGGCAGAGCCCCTGGGGTACCTTCACGGTCGGCATGACGATCCCGATCGCCATGCTCATGGGCTGGTACATGAAGGGCATCCGCCCGCACGACGTGAAGGGAGCGACGGCGATCGGCCTCGTCCTGCTCGCCGCGGCGCTGGTCGGCGGGCGCTGGGTGGATCAGCACCCCGTCCTCGGACCGGCCCTCACGCTCACGGGACCGACGCTCGCGTGGGCCATCATCCTCTACGGCTTCGCCGCCTCGACGCTGCCCGTGTGGCTGCTCCTCGCGCCGCGCGACTACCTCTCGACCTTCGTGAAGCTCGGGACGGTGGCCCTGCTCGCGCTCGGGATCGTCGTCATGCGGCCCGAGATACAGCTTCCCGCGCTCACCCGCTTCGTCGACGGCACCGGCCCGATCTTCGCCGGCAAGGTCTTCCCCTTCTGCTTCATCACGATCGCGTGCGGCGCCATCTCGGGCTTCCACTCGCTCATCTCCTCGGGGACGACGCCGAAGCTGCTCAGCGAGGAGACCGACGCGCCCATGATCGGCTACGGCGGCATGCTGCTCGAGGCGTTCGTCGCCATCATGGCGATGATCGCGGCCGCGGCCCTCCAGCCGGGCATCTACTTCGCGATCAACAGCCCCGCCGGCGTGGTGGGCGCCGACCCGGCCGCCGCCACAGCCACCATCTCGAGCTGGGGCTTTGCGGTCACGCCCGCCGAGATGGCGGACCTCGCGCAGCGGATCGGCGAGCGCACGCTCTTCGCCCGCACGGGTGGAGCGCCGAGCCTCGCGGTCGGCATGGCGCACATCTTCGCCTCGACGCTGGGAGGCGCGGCGCTCGCGCTCTGGTACCACTTCGCGATCATGTTCGAGGCGCTCTTCATCCTGACCACGCTCGACGCGGGCACGCGCGTCGGCCGCTTCATGCTCCAGGACCTGCTCGGGCACGTGTGGGCGCCGCTCGGGCGGACGAGCTGGTACCCGAGCGTGCTCCTGACCAGCACGCTGGTGGTCGCCTCGTGGGGCTACTTCCTCTACCAGGGTGTGGTCGATCCGCTGGGCGGCATCAACATCCTCTGGCCGCTCTTCGGCATCTCGAACCAGCTCCTCGCCGCGATCGCGCTCGCGGTCGCGACCACTATCATCATCCGCGGCGGGCGGGCGCGCTACGCCTGGACGACGCTCGTGCCGCTCGCCTGGCTGCTCGCCGTCACCATGACGGCGGGCTGGCAGAAGATCTTCGCCGCCGACCCGGCGATCGGCTTCCTGGCGCAGGCGGCGCGCCTCGCCGAGCGGCTGGCAGCGGGCCAGGTCCCGGCCGCCGGGCTCGGCGAGGTGCGGGCGCAGATCTTCAACCTCCGGCTCGACGCCGGCCTCACGGCGCTCTTCATGGGCCTGGTCGCCCTGATCGTCGTCGAGTCGGTGCGGGTCTGGTACCGCGAGCTGCGCGGACCGGCGCCGGCGGGGGCGCTCGGGGTGGTCACCGAGGCGTGATGCCGCTCGCCGCCGTCACGCTCGCCGAGATCGAGCGCATCTTCGCGATCCTCGACCGGCTCGGCCTGTCCCGGGAGGCCGTCGTCATCCCGCTGAGACCCGCGCACCCCGGCGGCGTGCGCCTCCTCCCCAGCGGCAAGCTCGAGATCCGTGTCGAGTCCGAGACCCCGCTCGAGGAGTGGCTCCCCGAGCTCGAGCGGATGATCGTGCAGGTGCTCGAGCAGCCGGCGTGAGCCGCCCCGCCGGGGGTTGACAGCGCACCTCGCGATCTTAGGTTTGCCGCGGTCCTGAGAACCCGCCCCATGGCGGGGCGGACCGCGCAAGAGGAGGTGCGTCATGGCACTCGTGTACCAGGATCCGTTCGAGCAGCTGCAGGCCGAGCTCGAGCGCATGCTCGACGCCGCGTTCGGCCCGGCCGGCCCGTCCCGCTTGTATCCCCCGGTCAACGTCTTCGATGCGGGGGACGCATACGTCGTGAAGGCGGAGGTGCCGGGGGTGAGCCCCGACAGGATCGACATCGACGTGGAGGACGATACGCTCACCATCCGGGGCGAGCGGGCCGTCTCGGAGCCCAACCGGGAGGCGGCGTATCACCGCCGCGAGCGTGGCTCGGGCCAGTTCCGCCGCGTCGTGCGCATTCCGGGCCGGCTGGCGAGCGACGAGGTCAAGGCGGAGTACCGCGACGGCGTGCTCACCGTGCGTCTCCCGAAGGCCAAGGAGGCGCGCCCGCGTCGCGTCCAGATCGAGGCCGCATGAACCACGAGGAGGGATGAGACCATGGCTCCCAACGAGCTCGAGGCGAGGCCGAAGCAGAAGGTCGAGCGCCGCGAGGAGGCGACGCGGCCGGGCGCCTACTTCCAGCCGGCGGTGGACATCTTCGAGACCAAGGACGAGCTGGTGCTGGTCGCCGACATGCCGGGCATCCCGCCCGACGGGGTCGACGTCGACCTGGAGGGCGACGAGCTCTCGATCGAGGGCCGCGTGCGCTCCGGCGAGTACGACGGCCTGAAGCCGCTCTACGTCGAGTACGGGGTGGGCGGTTACTACCGCCGCTTCACGCTCGGCGAGATGATCGACCGCGAGGGGATCAAGGCGCAGATGAAGAACGGCGTGCTCGTGCTCAGGCTGCCGAAGGCCGAGCGCGCCCGGGCGCGGCGCATCTCGGTCGACGCGGCGTAGCTGGAGGCCGGCGCCGAGAGGCGCCGTGCTTGGCCGACGGGGTCCGGGGCCGCGCGGCGGAGGCCGCGCGGGCGTTTGGTCGCAGCGCGGCGCAAGCCGCGCGAGCACTGGACGGGCCCCCGGATGACTTTAGTCTTCGATCAGGACGAGGGTGCCCACCGGGACGAGCCGAGCCAGGTCGTCGACGTCGGCGTTCTGCAGCGAGATGCAGCCCCACGTCCAGTCGACGCCGCGGGCGTTCAGCCCTGGCTTGTCCGTCCCGTGGATGCCGACCGCGCCGCCCGCGCCGACGTAGCCGTCGCCGCGGCGCGGGAGGCCGCCTCCCTCCATCGCCAGCCAGTAGCGCTGGAGGTCCTGTGCGTTGGGGTAGTCGAGCAGGAGGAACTGCCGCCAGCGCGGGTGCGCGCGCTTGTCGACGATCATGTACAGGCCGCTCGGCGTGCGGCGGTCGCCCTCGTAGAGCTTGCTGCCCGAGCCGTTGAGGCCGAAAACGGTGGGGAAGCTCCGCACGCGTGCGCCGTAGTTGTAGACGTCGAGCGTGCGGCACGACTTGCGCACCACCACGACCCACGGCTCGTGCTCGGCCCAGGCGAGCTGGTCGTCGTCGTCGGCGAGCGGCTGCGGCGGCACGTTCACCGACGTCGGGCGGAAGCGGTCGAGCGGATTGCAAGCGGCGACCGCCACCATCCATCCGACCACCACCACCGCTCTGCCGAATCGGCCGCTCATGTCGCGTCCCCGGCAATTGTGCGTGATTGCGCTCCAAGCTGCAAGAAAAGGCCGGCCGCGGCTGCAAAGCCGGGAGCGATGTGATAGCGGGCCGGCCGTGCCGGCTCCCCGTCCGCTCGGCGCGGTCGTCCTGGCCGCGGGCCTCGGCAAGCGCATGCGCTCCCAGCGCGCCAAGGTGCTGCACGAGCTCGCGGGCCGCCCGCTCGTCTGCCACGTGCTCACGGCGCTCGCGCCGCTCGACCCCGACCGGGTCGCGCTGGTGGTCGGTCACCAGGCAGACGCCGTGCGCACCGCCGTGGCCCAGCCGGGCCCTCCCGCAATACGGGATCTCCGAATCGTCCTCCAGCCGGAGCAGCGTGGGACCGGCCACGCGGTCGCGTGTGCGGCGGCGGCCTTCGCCGGCTTCGCGGGCGACGTCCTCATCCTCTACGGCGACGTGCCGCTCATCCGCCCCGCCACGCTCCGCGCCCTGCTCGACGCCCACCGCGCCGCGGGCGCGGATCTGACGCTGGTCACGCTCCGTTTCGCACGGCCCGCCGGCTATGGCAGAATCATCAGAGGTGCCGACGACCAGGTCACCGGTATCATCGAAGAGCGGGACGCGAGCGACGTCCAACGTGCCATCACCGAGGTCAACCCCGGGCTGTACGCCGTCCGCGCGGAGCTGCTCTTCCAGCTCCTCGCCGAGCTCGGGACGGACAACGCGCAGGGCGAGCTCTATCTCACCGACGTGGTGGGCCTCGCGGCCCGCGCCGGGCGCCGCGTCCACACCGTGGCGGCGGGCTCGGCGGAGGAGCTCGCCGGCGTCAACACGCGGGCGGAGCTGGCGCACATGGAAACGAAGCTGAGGGCCGAGATCGTGGAGCGCTGGATGGCGGCGGGGGTCACCTTCGAGGACCCGGCCACCGCCTACGTGGGCCCCGAGGTCACCGTCGGCCGCGACACTGTGATCGGGCCGAACGTGCAGCTCCGCGGCCGCACCCGCATCGGCGAGGGCTGCCGGCTCGACGGCACGGCCTACCTGGTCGACACGACGCTCGGCGACCGCGTGCACCTTCTCTTCGGCTGCGTCGCCGACGGCGCCGAGGTCGGCCACGATGCACGCATCGGTCCGTTCGCGCGTCTCCGGCCGGGGACGCGGCTCGCCGAGCGCGTCCACATCGGCAACTTCGTCGAGACCAAGCAGGCGGTGCTCGGCACCGGGACCAAGGCGAACCACCTCACCTACCTGGGCGACTGCGAGATCGGCCCGGACACCAACGTGGGCGCGGGGACCATCACCTGCAACTACGACGGCTTCGCGAAGCACCGCACCACGATCGGCGCGCGCGTGCAGATCGGCAGCGACACGCAGCTGGTGGCGCCGGTGTCGGTGGGTGACGACGCGTACGTGGGCGCGGGTACGACCGTCACGCGGGACGTGCCGCCGGGCGCGCTCGTGCTCTCGCGCGTGCCGCAGCAGGAGGTCGCGGACTGGGTCGCGCGCAAGCGCACGCGGGCCGCCAGGGCACCGGTCGCGGCAGCCG
>JBKPBB010000435.1:0-4698 GCA_046744245.1 Thermodesulfobacteriota bacterium | reverse complement strand
GGTTCTGCCGGAGCGCCTGCCAGCACACGAAGGCGAGCCGTCCGCCGGGACGGAGCGCCGCGCGTAGGTTCGTGAACGCTGCCACGGGGTCGACGAAGAACATGACGCCGAACCGCGAGTAGACGACGTCGAAGGCGGCCGGGGGAAAACGATGGGTCTGGGCGTCGGCGTTCTCGAAGCGGACGTTCGCCACCCCCGCCGCGCGCGCCGCCTCGACGGCCCGCGCGAGCATCGGGGCGGAGATGTCGATGCCGACGACCAACCCCTGGGGCTCGACGCGCCCGCCGAGCGTGATCGTCGTGTCGCCGCACCCGCAGCCGACGTCGACGACGCGCTCGCCGGGGGCGATGCCCGCGCGATCCATCGCCTGCTCGCCGAGCGGACGGATCTGCGCGTCGATGACCTTCTGGAAGGAGACCCACTTGGGCCCGGCGGCCTCGTTCCAGTAGCGGGTCTGCTCGGCGTTGGCCTCCGGCGCGGCCATGCGGTGCCGATCAGAGTCGACTCGACACCCGAAAGCAAGTGCTCCGGCCGTTGACGGCGGCGCT
This sequence comes from Thermodesulfobacteriota bacterium, assembly GCA_046744245.1. Lineage (GTDB taxonomy): Bacteria > Desulfobacterota > Binatia > DP-6 > DP-6 > DP-6. Next base: position 4,150 of record JBKPBB010000435.1, on the reverse strand, counting down.
GGCGCCGGCGCATGCTCCGGACCGTGCAGAAGCCGGAGCCCACGCCGTGAAAGCCCTCGTCACGGGAGCGGCGCGGGGCCTCGGCGCCGCGATCGCGGCGCGATTCAGGCGCGACGGCATGGACGTAGTGACCGCCGACGTCGCCGCGGGCTGCGACCTGCGCCTCGACGTCGCGCGCGACCCGTTCCCCCCGCTCGGGGACGTCGACGTGTGCGTCGCCAACGCCGCCATCACCACGACCATCGCGCCGGCGCACCGCATGACCGCCGAGCAGTGGCAGCGCGACGTCGACGTCAACCTGACCGGAGCGTTCCGGACCGTGCAGGCGTGTCTCACCGGGATGCGCGAGCGGCGCTTCGGGCGGATCATCGTGATCTCCAGCGGCGCGGCGCGCGGCGGCCTGCCCGGACAGGTCGCCTACACGGCGACCAAGGCGGGCGTGGTGGGGATGATCCTCACGATCGCCGCCGAGAACGTCCGCCACGGCATCACCGCCAACGCCGTCCTCCCCGGTCTGGTCGCGACCGAGCAGGTGCGTGCGATGCCGGCCGAAGTGATGCAGCGCTGGCTCGAGGTGCTGCCCGCCGGCCGGTTGATCGAGCCCGAGGAGGTCGCGGCGCTGGTCGCGTTCCTCGCCTCGGAGACGGCGGGCTCGATCACCGGCGAGGCGCTGGGCATCGACGGCGGCATGCATCTCAGCACCGTGGACTTCGGGAGCAAGCGCCGCGTCTGAGCGCTACAGCTTCCCGCCGAGCAGCCGCTCCACCAGATCGATGTACGGCGGCAGCGCCACCATCGACTGCCCGCCGTCCACGTAGAAGCACTGGCCCGTCACCCACTCGGCCGCCTCGGACGACAGGAAGAGGATCGCCTGCGCGATGTCGTCCGCGCGGCCCATCCGCCCGAGCGGGACGTGGCGCAGGAACTCCTCGCGCGCGCCCGGCATGGAGAAGAGCGGCGCGGTCAGGTTGGTGTCCACCGGCCCGGGCGCGATCGCGTTGACCGTCACCCGGTGCGGCGCGAGCTCGAGCGCCGCCACCTGCGTGAGCGCGACCACGCCCGCCTTGGACGCGCAGTAGGGCGAGTGCCCGGCGGTCGGCACGGTCGCGTTCGTGGAGGCTATATTGATGATGCGCCCCGGGCGCTTCTGCTCCACCATCCACCGGCTCGCCGCGCGCGTCAGGAGGAAGGTGCCGCGGAGGTTCACGGCGAGGACGCGGTCCCACACGAGGGGCTCGAGGTCCCACACGCGCCCCATCGCCCCCGTCCCGGCCGAGTTGAGGAGGATGTCCAGCCGCCCGAACCGCGCGAGCGTCTCCGCCACCGCCCGCTCGCAGTCGCCCTCGTCGCTCACGTCGCCCGCGACCGTGACGAGCGCCTCGCGCCCGAGCGCGCCCGCCGTCTCCTCGAGCCGCTCCGCGCTCTGGTCGAAGAGGCCGACGCGCGCCCCGGCCGCGATCCAGGCGGTCGCCGCCGCGCGCCCGATCCCCGACGCGCCGCCACTCACCAGCGCGACCTTGCCCGCGAAGCTCCAGGTGATGTCCGACATGGCGTGCGTCTACTCCAGTCGCGCCCGCGCTTGCCAGCCGGGGGCGCCGCCCCTACAGTGCCGCGCCATGGTGATCCGCCCCGGCGTGTCGGCGATCATCCTCACCGGCGAGGGGCTCCTGCTGCAGCGCCGCTCCGACAACCGCCTCTGGGGCCTGCCCGGCGGCGGCGTGGAGCCGGGCGAGTCGGTCACCGAGGCGGTGGTGCGCGAGGTGCACGAGGAGACGGGGCTCGAGGTGGTGCCGCTGCGCCTGATCGGCGTCTACTCCTCGCCCGAGCACGGCCAGATCGTCACCTACCCCGACGGCAACGTGATCCACTACATCAGCTCGAGCTTCGAGTGCCGCGTGGTGGCGGGCGCGCTCGCCTGCAGCCACGAGTCGCTGGAGCTCGGCTGGTTCGACCCGGAGCGCCTGCCGGCGGACATGGTGCCGATGCATCGGGTGCGCATCGCCGACGCGCTCGCGCGGCGGCGGGAGGCGTTCGTGCGGTGAGGTTTTTCGGGGTGGTGGTGGTGCTGGTCGCATCCGGCGCGTGGGCGGCGCCGTTGCAGCGCTTCTTCGTCATGGGCGACGGGTCGCTGGCGATCGTCAACGCGCACACGGGGGAGCGGGCGGAGGTGCGGTATCGGCGGGCGGATGGGACGTATGACCAGGCGGCGATTGCGAGTATCCGGCGGGCGTTTCGGTCATCCGGCGATGACGGCGAGGGGAGGGCGTCGCTCCGGCTGATCGAGGTGCTGAGCTGGGTGCAGAAGACGTCTCGTGTGCGGCCGTTGACGTTGATGTCGGGGTATCGGAGCCCGGGGTACAACGAGGGGCTGCGCGCGAAGGGCATGCGTGCCGCGGGCGGGTCGCTGCACACGGAGGGGCTCGCGGCCGACGTGGCGTTCCCGCGGGCGACGCTGCGTCCGTTGTGGATGAAGGTGCGGGCGCTGGATTGCTGCGGGGCGGGGTACTACGCGAAGGAGGGGTTCCTGCATATTGATGTGGGACAGCCCCGGTTCTGGGAGCCGAGCACGTCGCGGGTGGAGGAGAATTTGTCGGCGGGGAATGCGAGGTTGTTCGCGCGGACGGAGTTCGATCGGTATGCGAAGGGGGAGGAGATCGTCGTCGCGCTGCATGCGATGACGGTGCCGCCGGTGCGGGTGGGACGTGAAGCCCAGTTTGTCGTGGCGCATCAGGAGCCCGCGAGCGTCACCCTGGACGCAGGTGGAACGCCCGGCAACAGCTGCGTGGAGGTCGATGCCTCCGGCGCGACGGTTCGGCTGCGCGGCATGCCCGGCGCCGGCCGGGGAACGCTGAGACTCGCGACCTGCGAGCCGAGACCCGAGCGGACACCAACGGTGGTCGAGACGAGCGTGATCGAAGTCAGGTAGCCTGCTGCGCGCCACCGCGCAGCCGTCTGTCTTCACCACGATATATGCGCGGATCCTAGGCGTATTTCGTCTTGACGCGGTTGTGAGGCCTGGGCTAGTTTCCGCCCCGCTCATGCTTCGCTACGTGCTGCTCGCGTTGCTGGCGGACGGAAACCCTGCGCACGGCTATGCGCTGATGAAGGCGTACCGGGAGCGGTCCGGAGTTCGGATGAGCATCGGCAATGTCTACCGTGAGCTGTCGCGCCTGGCGGGAGAGGGACTGATTGCAGCCGCGACGAACCCTCCCGGAGCCGATCCCAGGCGGGTACCGTATCGGATCATGGACAGGGGTCGTGAGGCGCTCGCCGGGTGGCTGGCGGCCCCGGTCCACACGCTGACGTCGGTCTCGGCGGACCCGCTCTCTCACCGTCTCGCGATCTTGGGAGATTTGGATCCGAAAAGGGCCGGCGAGTTCCTGACCGAGCTGCACAGCGAACTCTGGGAGCAGAGCAAGACGCTGGAACGAGAACGAGCGGTCGCGAGCCAGCGGGACAAGCGCGAGGTGCCCGCGCTTCCCACGCGGATGCTTCTGCTTGGTCGCCGGGCCAAGCACCTGGCGACGGACATCGAGATGGTGGATGAGATGCGGTCCCTCTTGGCAGCGGGAGGGAAGCGATCGTCCGCCAAGGCGGCGAGTGCGGTGTCTGTTAGCGTGCCCCAGCGTCGGTCGAAGCAGAGGCCCGGCGCGCGGTGAGCCTCTACTGGAGCGGCTGACTCGCGGTCCGGGGCCGATCGGCGCATGGTCCCGTGCGCGGCCGCCGCACGGGCCTGAACGGCGTCGTGGGATATGCGTCCGTCCGAACGGTCAGCCGGGCCATCTCGAATGAGGCCTCCCAGTCTTCGCTTGCCGTTCCGTCTCCTCCGCGGCCACATTGGCCGCCTTTCCCTCACCCTCATCGCGCTCGCATGGGGCGTCGCGCTCGTGTGCGCCATCGATGTCGTGAATCGTGCGGTGCTGTCCGCGTTCGTGGAGGTCATCGATACGATGGCTGGTCGCGCTGCGCTCGAGATCGCAGCCGGCGAGGGCGCGCTCTTCCCAGAGGATGTCGCAACGCGAGCCGCCGCCGTGCCCGGCGTCGAACTCGCCGTTCCGGTCGTGACCGCGGCGGCGTTTGCCACCGACGGAAGCGGCGAACTCATGAGTGTCCACGGCGTGGACGTCACCAACGATGCGGCCATCCGCGT
>JBKPBB010000374.1:0-1756 GCA_046744245.1 Thermodesulfobacteriota bacterium | reverse complement strand
GCGGCCGTCCTCGGTGCGGAGATTGAGCGCGATGCTCCGCTTGCCGCGGTTGTCGAGCTCGAAGGGCGGGTTGGCCGGCACCTCTGCGCCCGCCGCGGCGAGATAGAGGCCGCGGAACGGATCCCCGTCGGGCGGCTCGATCTTCACCACCTCCGCGCCCCAGTCGGCGAGCACGCCGCTCGCCGAGGGGCCGGCGACCCAGAACCCGAGCTCGACCACCCGCACCCCAGACATCGGTCCGGGCATCAGCTCGCCTCGGCGCGGAGGGCCTCGACCTCCGCCACCTGCTTGGGCGCCGCCGCGGACAGCACCTCGCGCCCCGCCTCGGTCACCAGGACGTCGTCCTCGATGCGGATGCCGACGCCGCGATAGGGCGCCGGCACGTCCTCCGCGCCGGCCGGGATGTAGAGGCCGGGCTCGACCGTCAGCACCATACCGGGCTCGAGGGCGCGCGGCGTGCCGTCCTCGGCGTAGCGCCCGACGTCGTGCACGTCGCGCCCGAGCCAGTGGCTCGTGCGGTGCATGTAGAAGCGCTTGTAGGTCTCCTTCTCGAGCACCTCGTCCACCGTGCCCGTGAGTACGCGGTGCGCGATGAGCGCCTCGGCCAGGACGCGGAGCGCCGTCTTGTGCACTGCCTCGAGCGTCGTGCCTGGGCCGACCGCGGCGATGGCGGCGAGCTGCGCGGCCAGCACGGCATCGTAGAGGTCGCGCTGCGCGGGCTCGTAGCGCCGGCCGGTCGGGATGGTGCGCGTCACGTCGGCGCAGTAGCCGCCGCGCTCGGCGCCCGCGTCGATCAGGAGGAGCTCGTGGTCCCCGAGCGGGCGGTCATTGTCGGTGTAGTGGAGCACGGTGGCGTTCGCGCCCGAGGCCACGATGGACGGGTAGGCGGGGCCGGTCGCGCCGCGCCGGCGGAAGGTGAAGTCGATGAGCGCCTCGATCTCGTACTCGTACATGCCGGGGCGCGCGCTGCGCATCGCCTCGCGGTGCGCGTCGCACGCGATCGCGATCGCCTCGCGCATGCGCGCGAGCTCGGCGGGCTCCTTGCGGAGCCGCATCTCGTGCAGGAGGTCCCCCGGGTCGCGGATGGTGGTGGGCCCGGTGCCGGTGCGCGGCTGCATCTCCTGCGCGCGGCGGATGAGGGCCATGAGCCGCTGGACGAGCGGGTCGTCGCGCCTGACCGTGTGCCAGACCTGCGGCGCCTTCTCGAGCAAGCGCGGCAGCACCTGCTCGAGCTCCTCGAGCTTGAAGGCGGCGTTCGCCCCGTAGCGCTCGACCGCGCCCTCGACGCCCGCGCGCGCGCCCACCCACTGCTCGCGCTCCGGATCGCGCGGGCGGACGAAGAGGACGAAGCGCTCGGGCGCGTCGGGCGCGAGCACGCACACCGCCTCCGGCTCCGGGAAGCCCGTCACGTACGCGAAGTCGCTGTCCTGCCGGTAGGGGTAGAGGATGTCGGCCGTGCGCGGCCGCTCGGGCGCGGCGGCGAGTAGCATGACGCCGCCCCCCATCTTCTCCATGATGCGCGCCCGCCGCGCCGCGAGGAGCGCGAGGTCGTCGGAAGAGGGCCCCATGCTCTCCCTAATTAACATGCGCGCTGCCCGATGACACACCTCTCCTATGGCAGCACCTGCTGGAACGGCTTCACCTCGACGCGGTTGAAGACGCCCTCGGTGACGTAGGGGTCGCGCGCGACCAGCGCCCAGACCTCGGCGAGCGAGTCGGCCTCGAGGACGATCAGGCTGCCGGTGCGGTCGAGGAG
>JBKPBB010000095.1:0-4806 GCA_046744245.1 Thermodesulfobacteriota bacterium | reverse complement strand
GTCTAGAGTTACGTACCTCCCTCGTGCCGGGGTACTTCGCGAACATCACAGAGGCGGTGACGACCATCTTCGAGGGCATGGCCGTGACGTTCTCGCACCTCGTGCGCCGGCCCTACACGGTGCAGTACCCCGACCGCCTGCCCGAGGGCGTGCGCGTGCAGGACACGCTCCCCTTCCGCTACCGCGGCATGCTCGAGGTCGACCTCGAGATCTGCACCGCCTGCCTCGCCTGCGAGCGCGCCTGCCCGATCGACTGCATCGTGATCGACGCCGTAAAGGACAAGGCCGCGGGCGGTCTCGTCATGACCCGCTTCGACATCGACATGGCGAAGTGCATGTACTGCGGCCTCTGCAGCGAGCCGTGCCCGACGGGCTCCATCCACCACACGCCCGAGTTCGAGGGCGCGGACTACTCGCTCGAGAGCATGGTGCGGAAGTTCGTGAAGGCGCCGGTGCTGGCCTACAAGCCGAAGAAGGGCGGGGAGACGGACCCGGAGATCGCGCCCATCCTCGAGCGCGGGATGCGCTACATCGCGGAGTTCGCGTCGGCGGAGGGCGGGGGCGGGGAGGAGTAGGGCGGGCGCGGCTTGCGGGTGGCGACGGGCACGCTGAGGGGGTGCACCCGCTGAGCTGAGACGGCGCGCCGGTCTCGTGCGCCGGACTGGCGCCCGGAGTCCCCCGGGCAGCCCACCGCCGGTTGTGCGCTTCGTCGTTACGGAGATCTTCCGTGGTTCGGAGCGCTGGCGCGTGGCAGGACGCCATCGGGGCAAATAGCCCGTTTGAAGGCGGTATCGTCCGGCCCACGATTTCCGCCAGGTGGTACTCGATCAAAATACTCCGGTCATTCTCTTTCGAGCACGAGGCGGGACGTGCACCCGCGTGGGCGTTCTTCGTTGACATGAAGAGGGTGTTCGAGAGCTTCGTGGTGATCGCCCTCCGCGAGGCACTCGGTCTCGACGAGCGCTCGTGGCCACGCGGTTGCGCAGGCCATTTTCTCACTCTCGACAAAGCGGGAACCGTCGTTGTTTCGCCCAACTTATCATGGTGGGAGGGATCCGAGTGCGGGTTTGTCGGCGACGCGAAATACAAGCATGTCGAGATCACCGGCGTAAACCATCCAGACCTCTATCAGCGCCTCGCCTGCACCGTCGCCACGGATCTGCCGGCCGGTCTGCTGATCTACGCGGCAGGCGAAGGGGAGCGCGCGGTCCACCGCACAGTTCACTTCGGGAAGACCCTCGAGGTAATTCCCCTCGGTCTGGAGGCCCCCCCGAAGCAATCCTTCAACAGGTCCGTCGTCTGGCGGTTCGAGTGCAGGCCATCCGGCAGCTGAGAAAGGCGGAACGAGGGCGGCCTGCCGTCGCATAGATGCCATGATGGTGCCCACGGTACTCCATCGGTGGATCGGAGGCCCTCGGCGCTTCGAGCCGGCACAGCGATCGGTTCACGGAAGGGAGAACGAGGTGACGAAGAAAGGAACGACGAGCAGCGGCGGCCCCTTGGCTTCAACGCAGTAGGCAATTCGGACGCCGTCCTCCGTGGTGCAATAGCGAACTTCGGGCTCCATCACTCCCGCCACCTCACCTCGTACACCCGCACGGGCTCCTCGAACCCCTTCGCCACGAACTCCCCTCGGTCCGCGAACAAGAACCCCTTCCCCGAACACAAGCCGCGCACCGTGTCCGACACCAGAATCTCCCCGCCCTCCGCCTTCGCCGCGATCCGCGACGTCAGGATCACCGTCGCGCCGAAGAGGTCGCCGTCCTCCTCGATGGGTTCGCCGGCGTTCAGACCGACGCGGACGTGTAGGAGCGCAGCACGCGGCGACGCCGGGGGACCTTCGGCTGGGGCTTCCTGATCACCACGTGAGATGTCGTCCGCCGGGCGCGTGTGCTGCGCCCCTACGCCCCGATTTCGTTCATCGATTGCTCTCTGCAAGGCGATGGCGCATTCCACCGCGCGCGTTACCGACCCGAAGGACGCCATGAACCCGTCGCCCATCGTCTTCACTTCGGTGCCGCCGTGCTGCTTCAGCACGTCGCGCGTGATGCGTTCATGCTCGCGTAGCACCTCCCTTCCGCGCTCGTCGCCGAGGCGGGACATCATCTCCGTGTGGCCGACGAGGTCGGTGAAGAGCACGGCGCGAAAGGATAAATCCGGCGCCGGCGCTGTTCGTGCCACGGCATCGAGCGCTCGTGTGTTGGGGTTTTCGTCCAGGAAGGCCGCCATGGCCCGGACTTCTGCTTCCGCATCATCACCGATGCCAACCGGCCCGCTACCCGGGAGCGGCACGAGCCGGGCATCCGGGATCATCGCCGCCATCTGCTGAGCCATTGCGAATGGGAAAGGTGCATCATCCTTGCGGTGCATGATGAGCACGGGGCACTTGATGTCTTGCAGGATGTCCCGGAGCTCTGTGCTTTCGTAGAGGTCGGTCAACATTTGCGCCGCTGCTGTCGCTCCAATGTTCTGCCGGTACAAGTCCGCAAGCCGGATGCCCAGGGATGGCTCCCCCCGCCGGATTCCCATATCAGCGACCGCCTGCAACGCCATCTCCCAGTTGCTCCGTATCAGCGCAACCAAAGCATCCAGATTCCCTCTCGGCATCAGGTCCGAGCCGCGGATGATAGCCCTCGCTAGAATCATGCGGGTCACCTCATCAGGGTGCCGTACCGCGTACGCTATCGCGGCGCCCACGCTAAAGGTGGAGGCCCACAGCGCGAAGCGGTTCAGTCTAGCGGAGCGCACGACCGCCTCCAGGTCAGCCGTCATACGGTCGAGCGTGTAGGCTCTCGCATCCCTCTGTGAGAAACCGACGCCGCGGAAGTCATATGAAACCGTGGTTCGTCCGCGCTTGAGCAGCTGGTTTACAGCTCGATCGCCGATGTCATTGGCAAATGACTCCCAGTTGCGAGGACACATAAGCAGAGCCGGGCCCTCGCCCTCGAGGCAGTAGGCGATGCGAGTGCCGTCCTCAGATGTGCAATAACGGACCTGGCGCTCCATGGCCCCATTCCCCCTGTGGCGACAACGATAGCAGGGAACCGGTGCCATTTACAGATGCGGCGCTCTGCCATCCGGCAAGAATTGACTGGCAAGCGTGCGATAATCTCAGCCGCCAACACGTCATGAGGTGACAGCAATGGCTTACTTCCTCGCCAAGACCGACCCCGACACGTACTCGCTCGATGACCTGAAGCGCGACGCCAAGACTGAGTGGGACGGCGTGCGCAATCCGGCCGCCGTGAACGCCATCAAAGAGACGAAGCCGGGCGACACCGTGATCATCTACCACACCGGGGACGAGAAGGCAGTCGTCGGGCTGGCGAAGGTCGTCTCGGAGCCGAGGCTGGACAAGAACGACGACCGCTCCTGGATTGCCGACTTCGAATACGTCCAGCACGCTAAGAAGGCGGTAACGGCTGCGCGAGATCAAGGAATCGCACCATTTCGACGACTGGGCGCTCGTGCGCATGGGCCGGCTGAGCACGATGTCCGCCCCGGCGGAGTTCTGGGCCTGGCTGCAGAAACAGGGCGCTTTCTAGCGCCGGCGAGCGATGCGCAGATCAGCTTATCATTCCGAGCCGAGCAGCGCGGAAGGAAAGCGGAGGTGGAGGCGAGGAATCTCAGCGCGGCGCCGATAGGGACGCTGCATCGTCATGGTTGCTCCCGGCGAATGGATGCACGACGCCGCCAGACACTCGCCAGGACGTTGCTCGTGCCCCTGGCGCTCCGTCCTCGTCGCCCCGCGTGCAGCTCGGGCTCGCCCGACCGGCCCTTGCCTTCCCGTCACTCGGCGCGCCTGAGAATCTCCACCTCGGACTGCACCCCGTAGTGGTCCGATGGCCAGAGCACCCGGCCCTGCGTGCGGCTCGGCTGGTTGAGGACGACGCGGCTCGCGACGACGCGGCCGCGGGTGTTCGCGCCGGGGGCGAGCAGGATGAAGTCCACGCGCCGCGACGCGAATGGACGCTCGAGCCACACGGGCTGCCAGACCGTGAAGCCCGGCGCGGCGGGGTTGGCCGCTCGGAAGGTGTCGACGAGGCCGAGCGCGGCGATGAGGTTCCGGATTCCCTTTGACTGCTCGGTCGCGTTGAGATCGCCCATGAGGAGCAGCGGGGCGGTGCGTGGGCGGGCCCCCAGGATGCTTGCAACCCTCTCCGCATGGCAGTCGCTCCCGTCGAGATGGGTCGAGCAGGCCTCGAGAGGGCCCCGGGGTGTGGCGAGCTCGGCGCATACGAGCATCCGCCGGTAGAGGCCGCCGCACCCTTCGATCGGGTGGGCATGCGAGGTCGCGATCGGGAAGCGGCTCAAGACGGCCGGTCCTTCTTCGAGGCCAAGCACCCGCGAAACGAGCGGCCAGCGAGGGACGGCCGGCGCGTAGACGTGGTGGAAGCCGAGGGCGCTGGCCAGGCGCGCGGCGACGTCCCCCCGCCGTCGTCCACGCGACGCCTCCTGGACGCCGACGACGTCCGCGTCGAGGGTGCGAAGCTCCCGCACCACCATGGTCAGGCGCTCCTCGAGATGCTGGTCGCGGCCAACGAGCTCCGACGTGATGCCGCCGTGGAGGAGGTTGATGGTGACGATCCGGAGCGGGCGCGGCGCCGCCCGGGCGCCGGTCGGGATCATCAGGCTCGCGAGCAGCAGGAGGGAGAACGAGGCCGCGGGGATGGTGAGCACGTCCCGCCTGCCTCGCGCGCCTAATTCCACTCTTTCGGTAGCACCTCGTAGTCGGCCGGGAGCGACGCGAAGTCGGGGTCCCGGCGCTGGACGAAGCTCTGCACGCCTTCCTTGAAGTCGGGGAAG
>JBKPBB010000141.1:0-2705 GCA_046744245.1 Thermodesulfobacteriota bacterium | reverse complement strand
CCGCCAGGGCCGGCACGTCGGGCAGCCCGTGTGCGAGGACGCGCACCAGGCGCGAGCCGAGCCAGCCCGGCGCGCCCGTCACGAGGGTGAGACGTCTCGGCACGGCGGCTCGGAGGTGTCGTTCGCGCGGGCCGGCCGGGTCGCGGCGGGGGCTGGCCCGGCGGGACGCATCCGGGCGCCCGATTAACACGCGGCTGCGCGGCGGAACAAGCGACCATCCCCTGGCGGCCGCCCCGGCCTCCGGACGATCGTGCAATCCCTCGCCGGTCGGCCCGACCGAGCCGCCTTGAGGCCCTGCGCGACGATGCGCTATCCTTGCGCGACGTGCTCTACGGCGAGGGAGTGGCGGCCGTCGAGTGGTTCGACCGGCTCCTCCCGGCCGCCGGAGACGAGGTCCTGCCGATCACGCTCCGGGTGAGGCCGGGCGGGGGCAGGACGATCCGCCGCGTCCTCGCCCGGTTCGCGTAAGTCCCCATGCTGGTGGTCCAGAAGTTCGGCGGCACGTCGGTCGCCGATGTCGAGCGCATCCGCACCGTGGCCGGACGCATCGCGCGCACGCGCGCGGCGGGGCACGAGGTGGTGGTCGTGGTCTCGGCCATGGCGGGCGAGACGAACCGCCTCCTCGCGCTCGCGAAGGCGACCGCCCGCACCCCCGACGAGCGCGAGTCGGATGCCCTGGTCGCCACCGGCGAGCAGGTGACCGCGGCGCTGACGGCGCTCGCGCTCCACGACGCCGGCATCCCGGCGCGCTCGTTCCTGGGCCACCAGGTGCGCATCGAGACCGACAGCGCCCACGGGCGCGCGCGCATCGTGCGCGTCGACGTGGAGCGCCTGCGCGCCGCGCTCGCCGGCGGGGCCGTGGCGGTGGTCGCCGGCTTCCAGGGCGTGGACGAGCAGGGGAGCATCACCACCCTCGGCCGCGGGGGCTCCGACACCAGCGCCGTCGCGCTCGCCGCAGCCCTCGACGCCGAGGTGTGCGAGATCTACACCGACGTGCAGGGCGTCTACACGAGCGACCCGCGCATCGTCCCCCAGGCGCGCAAGCTCGAGCGCATCACGTACGACGAGATGCTCGAGCTGGCGAGCCTGGGGGCCAAGGTGCTCCAGATCCGCTCGGTCGAGTTCGCCAAGCGCTATCGCGTGCCGGTCCACGTCCGCTCCTCCTTCAGCGAGGCGGAGGGGACGTGGGTCGTCGAGGAGGATCCCGCCATGGAAGAGGTGTCGGTCGCCGGCGTCGCCTACGACCGCGACGAGGCCAAGCTGACCGTGCTGCGCGTACCCGACCGGCCCGGGCTGGCGGCGCGCGTCTTCGGCCCGATCGCCCGCGCCAACATCGTGGTCGACATGATCATCCAGAACGCGAGCGCCGAGGGCACCACCGACCTCACCTTCACCGTGCCGCGCGGCGACTACGACAAGGCGAAGGGGCTCCTCGAGGCGACCGCGCGCGAGATCGGCGCGCAGGGCATCGCCGGGCAGCTCGACGTCGCCAAGGTGTCGATCGTGGGCGTCGGCATGCGCACGCACGCCGGCATCGCCGCGCGCATGTTCGAGGTGCTCTCCAACGAGGGGATCAACATCCAGATGATCTCCACCTCCGAGATCAAGATCTCGGTCGTGATCGACGCCAAGTACACCGAGCTCGCGGTGCGCGCGCTGCACGACGCCTTCATTGGGAACCCGTCCACCCCCCCGCCCACCCCCGCGCCGGGGAAGCGTCCATGAGGCGCATCCAGCTCTACGACACGACGCTGCGCGACGGGACGCAGGCCGAGGACATCTCCTTCACGCTCGAGGACAAGCTCCGCATCGCCGAGCGCCTCGACGACCTCGGCCTCCACTACATCGAGGGCGGCTGGCCAGGCTCGAACCCGCGCGACGAGGAGTTCTTCCGCGCCGTCAAACGCCTCGGTCTCAAGCATGCGAAGGTGGCGGCCTTCGGCTCGACCCGCCGGGCGGGCGTGAAGGCCGCCGACGACCGCAACCTGAGCCTCTGTCTCCTCGCCGAGACGCCGGTGGTCACCATCGTCGGCAAGACCTGGGACCTCCACGTGCGCGAGGACCTGCGCATCCCGCTCGCGGAGAACCTGGAGGTCATCCACGACTCCGTCGCCTACCTCCGCAAGCGGACCGACGAGGTCGTCTTCGACGCCGAGCACTTCTTCGACGGTCTCGCGGCCGACCACGACTACGCGCTCGCGTGCGTGCGGGCGGCCGCGGACGCGGGCGCGACGCTCATCTGCCTGTGCGACACGCGCGGCGGCTCGCTGCCGGCCGCGATCGGCGCCGGCGTGGACGCGGCCCGGGGCGCGGTGCCGACCCCGCTCGGCATCCACTGCCACAACGACTGCGAGCTGGCGGTCGCGAACTCGGTGGAGGGCATCGCGCGCGGCTGCGTGCAGGTGCAGGGCACGATCAACGGCTTCGGCGAGCGCTGTGGGAACGCGAACCTGGTGTCGGTGATCCCGGTGCTGCAGCTGAAGCACGGACATCACTGCGTCACGGCCGCGCAGCTGAAGAAGCTCTCCGAGGTCTCCCACCTGGTCTACGAGCTCGCCAACCTGGAGCCCAACAAGCGCCAGGCCTTCGTCGGACAGAGCGCCTTCGCTCACAAGGGCGGGCTCCACGTGGCCGCGGTGCAGAAGAACCCGACCACCTACGAGCACATCGACCCGGACCTGGTCGGCAACAGCCAGCGCGTGCTG
>JBKPBB010000490.1:0-2935 GCA_046744245.1 Thermodesulfobacteriota bacterium | reverse complement strand
ACGATGATCAGGTCGGAGACGCGCGGCGTGGCGCGCGGCGCCATGCCGAAGCGGTCGAGGTCGGCGCGCGGCCCGCCCGTCTGCATCATCTCGATGGCGCAGCAGGCGAGCCCGAACATCATGTACCAGACCGACGACTTGCGGGTCCAGTTGAGGAAGTCGTCCACCTTGGTGGTGAGCGCCATCTCGGGCGCGGTGTTGATGAGCGACATGCTTAGGCTGCCCTCCGGGCGGCGGGCGTGGCGGGCTGCGCTTCCGCCGGGAGCCGCTTCAGCCACTCGAGGTCGCCCTTCACCCACACGTAGACGAGCCCGACGGCCAGGATGCCGATGAAGAGCGCGATCTCGGCGAGCGCGAAGCCACCCTGCCCGTTCCGGATCCAGTCCCGGAACACGGTGACCACCGGGTAGACGAAGGCCAGCTCGACGTCGAAGATCACGAAGACGAGCGCGATGAGATAGAAGCGGATGTTGAAGTTGATCCAGGCGGGGCCGCTCGGCGGCTCGCCGCACTCGTGGGTGGAGAGCTTGTTGCGGCTCGGGTTGGCCGGGCGGAGCAGGATGCCGAGCCCCAGCATCAGCCCGCACAGCACGAAGGCGAGTGCGAAGAAGACGAGGACGTTGGCGAACTGGAAGTACATCGAACCTCGACCGGCTCCCCCCCCTTCCCCACCCTGTCAACGGAAGGGCCGGGCTGGAAAGCCGTTTCACCCTGCACCGTAACAGGCGTGGGCGGGGACGACAACCGGCGGCGGGCACTTCGGGAAGCGGCCCACGCCAGGCCTACCGAATCACGATTGCGTCCGGCAAGCCCTCGAAATCGGTGTCCCCCGTGACCAGCTTGGCTCCATGACGCCGCGCCGTCGCGTAGACGAGTGAATCCGCCATGGCGAGCCCCCGGCCGAGCGAGATGTCAGCCGCCTCGAGCGCCAAGGACTCGTCAATCGGCGTGATCGTCGCCCGGCGCAGGGCGGAAACCGCCTCGAGCGCGCGCTCCTCGGAAAGATCCCGCCGGATCACCTTGTACACCTCGTAGACCTCGATCGCGCTGACGAGCAGCGATTCCCGGCCCTCCAGGTAAGGAGCGAAGCGATCCGCCCGCGGCCCGCCGGCGAGATACTCGATCCAGCCGCTCGAGTCGACCAGGATCAGAGCCGATCCTTCTTCTCCCGCAGGCCGCGAGGACTCGTGCCCTTCGCCAGACCCCGGTAGGAACGCATCGGGCGCTCGGGAACCAGGTAGAGAACGCCCCCTTTGTCGAGTACCGTGAATCGCATGCCCGGGCGGAGCCCCATACGTTCGCGCGCGCGCCGCGGAACCACGAGCTGAAACTTACTCGACAGAGTCGCCGTCTCCATGTCTTACCGATCCCATATCGACCGACCAGTTGTAAGTCAACTTCCGGAGCCGCCCTCGCGCGCCGGGCACGACGCTAGCTCGCCATCACCGTCCGCTCGCTTCGGGTCGCGGCTGCCGCTTGCGGAGCCTGCGGGAGCGCATCGCGCGTGCCGCGGAGCGGGCTGGCCCCCGCGCCGAGGACGTGCTGGTCGGCGTCTCCAAGACCATGGAGGTCTGGTGGATCCGAAGTCACGCAGTCACCGGTCCCCGCGGCAGCACGACCGGCCCGCCCGTGAGCGCGTGCGTCCCGACGTAGACCTCCGTCGCGTAGGCCGCGCCCAGCAGCGCCGGCGTCAGCACCTCCGCGGGCCTCCCCTCGCACGCGACCCGCCCGCCGGCCAGCAGGACCAGGCGGTCGCAGTAGAGCGCCGCCAGGTTCAAGTCGTGCAGCACCGACACGACGGCGATACCGCGCGTGCGCCGGAGCTCCGCGACGATGTCGTAGATGCCCGCCTGATGGCGCAGATCGAGGTGGGTCGTCGGCTCGTCCAGGAGAAGCACCTCCGGCTCCTGCGTCACTGCGCGCGCGAGCAGCACGCGCTGCCGCTCGCCGCCCGAGAGCCGGTCGAGAGGCCGGTCCTCCAGCCCGGCGACGTCGAGGCGCGCCATCGCAGCCCGGGCAACGGCGAGGTCGTGCGCGCGCGGGAAGCCGAGTGCCGGAAGGTGCGGCGCGCGGCCCATGAGCACGACCTCGAGCGCGGTGAACGGGAACTCGAGCGTCGGGTCCTGCGGCACGACCGCCAGCCGGCGAGCGAGCTCGCGGCGGCGGTAGGCGCCGAGCGCGGCGCCCTTGAAGCGCACGCTCCCCGCGCGCGGCGCGAGGACACCCGAGAGGAGACGCACGAGCGTCGTCTTCCCCCCACCGTTCGGGCCGATCACGCCCACCAGCTCTCCCGGCGCGACGGCGAGATCCACCTCGCTCAGCACGGCGCGCGGCCCGTAGGCGAAGGACACGCGCTCGGCTTCGAGGAGCGCCGTCATGCAAGCGCCCGCCGCAGCTGGCGGCGGAGCAGGTAGAGGAAGAACGGCCCGCCCGTGAGCGCCGTCACCACCCCGACCGGGAGCTCGACCGGCCCGAGCACGGTGCGCGCGAGGGTGTCCGCCCACGCGAGGAAGATGGCGCCGCCCAGGAAGGAGGCCGGGAGGAGGAGGCGCTGGTCCGGTCCGAGGATGAGGCGCAGGAGGTGCGGCACGATGAGCCCGACGAAGCCGATCATGCCGCTCACCGACACCGCGGCGCCGACCAGCAGCGAGGCCGCGAGGAAGACCGCCCGCCGCGTGCGCTCCACCTCGACGCCGAGCTGCTGCGCGCCCTCCTCGCCGGCGGCGAGCAGGTTGAGGTCCTGCGCGTGCAGACCGAGCCAGGCGAGTCCGACCAGGCTGTAGAGCGCCGCGCCCGCGATGAGCCCGTAGCTCTGCGTCGAGAGCGAGCCCATGATCCAGAAGAGGACGCCCTGCGCCTGGGTGTAGCTGGCGAGCGCGTTCAGCAGCATCAAGGTCGCGGCAGCGAGCGCGTTGAACACGACGCCGACCAGCAG
>JBKPBB010000330.1:0-2493 GCA_046744245.1 Thermodesulfobacteriota bacterium | reverse complement strand
AACCTGGTCCGTCCCGCGTGCCTAGCGGATGCGAGGGGCCGGGGGGCCGATCCCCCGGCCCCTCGTGTATGTGGCACCCCGAGCGGCATGGCACCCCGAGCGGCCTGCTGGCCGCTCGGGGACCCCGCCATTCGACGCCGGCGCGTCGCGGCGCGCCTATGACCGCAGGGGTTCGTTGAGGCTGCCGCTCCGGAAGCCCTGGAGGTCGAGCGCCACGTAGGTGAAGCCGAGGCGCTTCAGCTCGTGGACGATGGCCTCGCGCATGGCGGGCTCGAGCAGACGGGGCATGTCGGCGACGGGGACCTCCAAGCGGGCGACCTGGTCGTGGAAGCGGACGCGGAGCTCGGGGAAGCCGCGGGCGCGCAGGAAGCGCTCGGCCGCCGCCACGCGCTCGAGCCGCTCGAGCGTGATGCGGGTGCCGTAGGGGAAGCGCGAGGAGAGGCACGGGCTCGCCGGCCGGTCCCAGGTGGGGAGGCCGAGCGCCCGGCTCGCCGCCCGGATGTCGGCCTTGCCGAGCTCGGCCTCGACCAGCACGTGCCGGATGCCGCGCTCGGCGGCGGCCTGGAGGCCCGGCCGGTGGTCGCCCAGGTCGTCCAGGTTGGCGCCGTCGAGCACGGCCGCGAACCCGCGTCGCCCCGCCACGGTCACGCAGACGGTGAACAGGTGGTCCTTGCAGAAGTAGCAGCGGTTGACCGGGTTCTCCGCGTAGCCCGGGATGTCGAGCTCGTTCGCGTCGACCAGGAGATGCGCGACACCGAGCCGCGCCGCCAGCTCCTTCGCCGCCGCGAGGTCCTCCGCCGGCATGGTCGGCGAGACGGTGGTGAGCGCCAGGCAGCGCTCGCCGAGCACGTCGTGGGCGAGGCGCAGGAGGAAGCTCGAGTCGACGCCGCCCGAGAAGGCGACCAGCGCGGAGGGCAGGTCGGCGAGCAGCCCGCGCAGGCGGTCGAGCTTCGCTGCGAGCTCCATCAGATACCCTCGGCGTGAAACAGGTCGGTGGTGAGATAGCGCTCGCCGGTGTCGGGGAAGACGGTGAGCACCACGGCGCCCCGGCCGAGCTTCCGCGCGACGCGGATCGCCGCCGCGCACGCCGCGCCGGAGGAGATGCCGACCAGAAGCCCCTCGAAGCGCGCCAGCGCGCGCGTGTGCTCGACGGCCTCCTCGTCCGAGACCGCGATCACCTCGTCGTAGATGGCAGTGTCGAGGATCTCGGGCACGAAGCCCGCGCCGATCCCCTGGATGTGGTGAAAGCCCGGCTCGCCGCCCGCCAGCACGGGCGACGCGGCCGGCTCGACGGCGTAGATGCGCACGTCGGGGCGCTCGCTGCGCAGCACCTGGCCGACGCCGGTGATGGTGCCGCCCGTGCCGACCCCGGCCACGAAGGCGTCGACCTGCGGGAGCTGGGCCAGGATCTCGGGCGCGGTCGTGCGGCGGTGGATCTCCGGGTTGGCGGGATTCGTGAACTGTTGCGGCATGTACCAGTCGGGGCGCTCGGCGAGCATCTCCTCGGCCTTCCGGATGGCGCCGTGCATGCCCTTGGTGTCGGGCGTGAGCACGAGCGTCGCGCCATAGGCGTGGAGAAGGGCGTGGCGCTCCTCGCTCATCGTGTCCGGCATGGTGAGCACGAGGCGGTAGCCCTTGACCGACGCCACCAGCGCGAGGCCGATGCCGGTGTTGCCGCTGGTCGGCTCGATCAGCGTGCAGCCCGGCCGGATGAGGCCCTCGCGCTCGGCCGCCTCGACCATGGCAAGGCAGATGCGGTCCTTCACGCTCCCGCCCGGGTTGAAGTTCTCGAGCTTCGCCCATACCTGGGCGCCGACGCCGTCGAGCTGGGGCAGGCGCGTCAGGCGCACGACCGGCGTCGATCCGATCAGGTCGAGCGGCGAGCGGGCGACGTAGGAGGGGAGCGGCATGCGCGCGCGTTGCGGACGCGGGAACGCGGGATCATATAGACGGCGTGCGCGGGGAGTCAATTGAACGCGTCGTCCTCGTCTTCCCGGGAGCGCTCGGAGATCTGCTGCTCGCGCTGCCGGCGCTGCGCGCGCTGCGTGCGCGCCACGCCGGCGCGCGCGTGACCGCGGTCGTGAACCAGCCTTTGCGCGCGCTGGTCGAGCTCGCGGGCGTCGCCGACGAGACCGCCGCGCTCGAGGGAGCCGACGCGGCGCTGCTCTTCGGCGGCGAGCGGCTGCCGCGCTGGCTCGAGGGCCGCCCCTTCGTCTACAGCTGGCTCGGCGGCGGGGACGACGAGGTGCGCGCGCGGGTCGCGGCGGTCGCGCGCGGCGCGCGCTTCTTCGGCGTCGAGCGCGGACGGTCGGCGACGCATGCGGCCGTCGCCTACGCCCGTGCCGTGGGCGCGCCGAGGGCCGGCGGCTCGCCGGCCTCGGCCGGCCCGGCGATCGCGACCACCGAACCGCCGCGCGACCGCCACCAGTGCGCCACCTGCACGAAGCCGGCGATGTCCCCGCGCTTGGCGCGCCCGCCCGCACCGGGAGGCAC
>JBKPBB010000441.1:0-3329 GCA_046744245.1 Thermodesulfobacteriota bacterium | reverse complement strand
TCCGCCGCCGACTCCACCGCGCGCACGCTGGCCCCGGACTGCTCGAGCACCGCCGTGACGGACTCGCGGGCGCCCGCGTCGTCGTCCACCAGGAGCACCCGCACGCCCTGAAGGCTGGGACCCGGGCGGAACTCCTCGCGGGGGAGCGCCGGCTGCCGCGCGACCCCGCGCGCCGCCTCTGATGGCGCACCGACGAGCGGTAGCTTGACCGTGAACGTCGCCCCCTGCCCCTTGCCCTTGCTCTCGACCTCGATCGTGCCGCGGTGCAGCTCGACCACGTCGTGGACGATCGCGAGCCCGAGACCCAGGCCGCCGTACGCGCGCGTGCTCGTGCCGTCGGCCTGCCGGAAAGGCTCGAAGATGTGGGGCAGGAACTCGGGCGCGATCCCCTCGCCCTCGTCGCGGACGGAGATGATGGCCTGCCCGTCGGCACGGGCGAGCCGCAGGAGGACGCGGCCGCCCCGGGGGGAGAACTTGACTGCATTCGCGAGAAGGTTCCACACGACCTGCTGGAGGCGGGCCGGATCGCCCTGGACCCGCCCCTCTCCGAGCTCGAAGACCTGCTCGAGCCGGACCTGCTTCGCCTCGGCGTCGGTGCGCACCGCGTCGACCGCCGCCTCGGCGACGGCCGCGAGATCGATCGGCCGGGCGTCGAGGACGAGCTTCCCCGCCGTGATGCGAGACACGTCCAGGAGGTCCTCGACCAGCTGCCCCTGCGTGATCGCGCTCCGCTCGATCGCCTCGATCGCGCGCGCGGTCCGCTCCGCGTCGAGCTTGCCGCTGCGCAGCAGGCTCGCCCACATGCGAATCGCGCCGAGCGGCGAGCGCAGCTCGTGCGACAGCATCGCCATGAACTGGTCCTTCAGCCGATTGGCCTCGCGCAGCTCGCGCGTGCGCTCTTCGACGATCTTCTCCAGCAGCTCGGCGTGCTGCCCGAGGAACACCTGCTGCTCCTCGACCCGGCGCCGCCGCTCACGCTCCTCGATGGCACGGGTCAACGAGCCCACGATGTAGTCCCGGTCGATCGGCTTCTGCACGAAATCGTAGGCCCCACCGCGCAGCGCGAGCACCGCGAGGTCGTCGTGACCATGCCCCGTGATGAGCACCGTCGGCGTGTCCGGCCGCAGCGTCCGGATCTCGGCGAGGAGCGCGAGGCCGTCCATCCCGGGCATCTTGATGTCCGCGACGATCGCGTCGTAGTCGGTGCTGCCGATCTTGCCGAGCGCTTCCGCCGCCGAGTCGCACGTGTCCACGGCCACGTTCTTGAGGCGCAGCCGCACCGCTTCAGGAAGGGCCTTCAGCAAGGAGGGGTCGTCGTCGACGATGAGTATGCGGGCCATGTTCACCTCGCTGGCGCGGCCGGCTCCGCGGGCAGGGGCAGCCGGACCAGGAAGGTGGCGCCGGCGCCGGCGCCGCTCACGGCCGAGATCGTACCCCCGTGCTCCTTGACGATGCCGTAGGCGATGGAGAGACCGAGCCCCGTGCCGGCACCCACCTCCTTGGTCGTGAAGAACGGATCGAAGATGCGCTGCTGCAACGCCTCCGGGATGCCCGGGCCGGTATCGCGGACGAGCAGGTCGACCACGCCTTCGTTGACCGCAGACTCGACGTGGATCAGCTTCCGCGGCGCGTCCGCCAGGGCGTCCCGGGCGTTGGTCAGGAGGTTGATGAACACCTGCTCGAGCTGAATCGGGTTGCCGACGATGACCGGATCCTCCGCGCAGAGATCCAGTCGCACCTCGATCTGGCGCAGGCGGAGCTGCTCGTAGAGCAGCGAGAAGGAGCGTCGCACCACGCCGTTGATCCGTACCGGCTCGGGGCTGACCGACGCCACCCGACCGAAGGTGCGGAGGTGCGAGATGATCGCCGTGGCCCGGCGCACCTCCCGCAGCGCGTGGCGCAGCTCGTCCAGAAGGCGCTCCCGGTCGGTCGCGTCGAGCTCGATGTGGTCGATCGCGTTCCCGACGAACAGGCCGATGTTGTTGAGCGGGTTGTTCAGCTCGTGGGCGATCCCGGTCGTCAGCTCGCCCACGGTGGCGAGCTTGCCCGCCTGCACGAGCTGCTCCTGCTTGTCACGCAGTTCGCGCTCGCGGCGCCGGACCTCCTCGGTGGTCTCGCGCAGGTCGCCCATGATGTGGATCATCGCCTTGCGTCCATCCCCCAGCCGCTCGTTGGAGCGATGCACGTCCTGGAGGATGTGCAGCAGGGCGCGCCGCGAGTTGTCGAGCCGCTCGGCCTGCCGCACGACCCGGCGGCGATCCTGCTCGTAGTCGACGAGGATGTGCATCATGGCCTTGCGTTGCTGGGCGAGCCGCTTGTTGAGCTCGTTCAGGTCGCCCATGATGTGGAGGAGCGCCCAGCGGCGCTCCTCGCCCCTGCGGACACGCTGCTCGAGCTTGTTCACCCGCTCGAGCAGGCGCGCGTGGGTCTCGAGGACGCTCGTCTCCGCCGGGGGCTCCGGACCGGCGCTGTCCGCGACCTCGGGGGGGGTCACGCCTGGTTCCTCTCCGTCTTCAGGCGTTCGAGCTGCTGGCGGAGGGACTCCACCTCCTTCTCCAAGGCGATCATCTTGAGCTCGCGACCCACGACCACCTCCTCGAACTTCTCGAGGTCGAGGATCTTCTCCTGCAGCTCCGCCTGCGAGGCCCGGAGGTCGCGCACGACGCGCTCGTAGGCGCGCATGTCGCGCAGGATGCCGATGGCGCCGATCAGCTTGCCGCCGGCGTCCCGCAGCGCCGAGGCGTTGAGCGTCGTCGGGATGATCTCCCCGGAGGCGCTGCGCGGATTCAAGCGCGCGTTCCGCGTCACGCCGCGCGCCACGACCTCGCGCATCGCGGCCGTGAACTCGCGCGTCTCCTCCGGGCTGATGAAGCGCGAGAGCGACTGCTCGAGCAGCTCGTCCTGGCGGAAGCCGAGGAGCTGGGAGACGGCGTCGTTGGCCTGCAGGATCTTCCCCTCGAGGTTGGAGACGAACACCGGGTCGGGCGCGTTCTTGATCAGGCTCTCCGCAAAGGTCCGCGCCTTGTCGAGCTCGCGCATGTCGCGCAGGATGCCGATCGTCCCGACCACCCGGCCTTCGGCGTCGCGCAGCGCGGAGGCATTCAGGCTGGTCGGGATGACCTCGCCCGACGCCGACCGCGGGTGGAGCATCGCGTTCCGCGTCACGCCGCGCTCCACCACCTCGCGCAGCGCGGCCGTGAACTCGCGCGTCTCCTCCGGGCTGATGAAGCGCGAGAGCGACTGCTCGACCAGCTCGTCCGCGCGGAAGCCGAGCAGCTCGGACACGGCCTCGTTGGCCTGCAGGATGCGTCCCTCGAGGTCGGAGACGA
>JBKPBB010000308.1:0-4267 GCA_046744245.1 Thermodesulfobacteriota bacterium | reverse complement strand
GGAGCACGGGGCCGGCACCCGTGATCACGTGGGGCAGTGCTGCGCCGAGCGCCGCGCCGCCCAGGTCGATGTAGATGCGCGCGGGAGCGTCGGCCCTGGCGGGGATCCGGTGGGCCGTCGCCTGCGCGGGCGCAGAGAGGTGGAGTCGCACAGCAGGCGCCTGGTCCCCCGCTACGTCGATCCCGTCGAGCACGGGCGCGGCCAGCGCGGGCCCCGCCGCCAGCATCATCATCACCGCCGCCCGCATGCCCATACTCTCCGATCTACGCCCGGTCCGCGCCCAGTGTCCAGCGAAGACAGGGGACCGAACCGAGTCGCCATAACTTTCCTTCCCGACGGGGCGTTGCTATAGAGCCGCCGGGTATTCCAGAGGCGGCGCGATCTGTATCCAAGGGCTGCGCGCAAGCGCAAGGAGGCTCACACATGAAGCTCGGCACGATGGTGATCGGTGTAGCGCTGTTGCTGGGGACGGCGGGTTCCGGGTTCGCCGGGACGGTGAACTGCAAGCAGGTGAACAAGTACCTGGGGACCGGACGCTCGGTGTCGGACGTCGCTCAGACGATGGTGATCGACGAGGCCGACGTGAAGAAGTGTCAGGAGGAGGCTGGGAAGGCGGACGCAGCAGGTGCCGCGAAGGACGCGGCGAAGCCCGCTGCCGAGGCGCCCTCCAAGGAGATGCCCAAGTAGCACGATCCACGTTGGGGGGGGCGATCGGAGGCCTGATCGCCCCCCCGTCGTTCTTGCACGAGCCCCCGACGAACCCTCTCCTCGACGCCGATCGCCGCTGGATGGACGAGGCGATCCGCGAAGCCGCGGCGGCGGGCGCGCGCGGCGAGGTGCCGATCGGGGCCGTGGTGGTGTTGGGTGAGCACGCGCTCGCCCATGCGGGCAACGCGAGCGTGGCCGAGCGCGATCCGACCGCACACGCGGAGGTGCGGGCTCTGCGCGCGGCCGCACACGCGGCCGGCAACCACCGGCTCTCGAAGACGACCTTGTACGTCACCGTGGAGCCGTGCGTGATGTGCATGGGCGCTGCGCTCCACGCCCGTGTGGCGCGCCTGGTCTACGGTTGCGCCGACCCGAAGGGCGGGGCGGCCGGGTCCCTCTTCGATCTCGCGGGCGACCGGCGCCTCAACCACCGCATCGCGGTGACGGCCGGCGTCGCGGAGGACGCCTGCCGTGCCCTGTTGCGGGAGTTTTTCCGGACGCGTCGCACGCCGTCGACGTAGCGCCCTGCAATGGCCCGCGCACCGCGGCTGTGCTAGGCAGGGCCGCGCGGGAGAGGTGCGTGAGCCCGGTTGAAACGGCACGACTCGAAATCGTGTGAGCCCTCGTGGCTCCGGGGGTTCGAATCCCCCCCTCTCCGCTCCGCTGAGCGATGCAGCCTCAGGCGCGGCCGGCGCGCAGCGCGACGCGGTCGAGCACGCTGATCAGGTCACACAGCTCGCGCGGCTCGGCGAGCGTGCGCGCGAGGGCATTGGCCATCTCCGGCGCGAGGGCGCCTGCCCCGCCCGAAGGCACGAGGACCCGCGCCAGCGCGAAGGCGAGCGGGGCGTGGAGGGCCGCCGCGTCGGCCGCCGCGTGCTGCTCCACCCCGTCCAGATCGGCGAGCACGAGGGTCGACGGGGGTCCGTAGAGGAAGCGCTCCGGGGCGGCGTCGGGGAGGGTGGCGCCCGCGAGCGCCAGCGCGCGCAGGATGCGCGCCGCAGCGGCGGCGAGGAGGAGCCCGCGCGCGAGCTCGAACGGGGGTGCGGCGTCGAGGAGGAGCGGTCTGCCTGGGCCGCTCACGGCGACGTATGGGATGGCGCTCGCGACCCCGTGCTCCACAACCGGCGCGATGGCGGGGAGCGCGAGGGCGCCCTGGAGGCGCGCCTCGGCGACGAGGCGTTCGGCTTCGGGCGCCGCCGCGGTGCGGAGCCAGACCGGGCGCTGTCCGTCGAGCCAGAACCCCGGGGCGAGGCGGCCGTGCGCCGGCAGCTCGCCCGCAAGCGCCACGCGGCCCAGGCGCCGGGCCTCGAGCGCCGCGTGCCAGTGTGCCGCGGCGTGCACGTCCGGGCGCGTGCGGTGGAGACCGTCCAGCACGTCCCGCGCGCGGTCGTCCGCGTGGCGCTCGAGGAGCTGGGCGGCGCGTCGGAGCGCGAGGCGCGGATAGGTGCGGCCCTCGCGTGGCAGGGTCGCGAGCAAGGCCCCGGCGGCACGGTCCGAGAGCGCCGAGGGTATCTCCGGACGAAGGGCGAGCTCGAGCAACCCGGCGCGCACATCCTCGGGGTAGGCGCGCAGCACGGGATCCGGTGCGGACAGGACCTGCTCCATCCCGCGTGCGAGCAGGGCGGGCGCTTCGGCCGCGCTCGGCTCCTCGAGGAGCCGGCGGTGCACCGAGCGCAGCGGGGCGAAGGCGTCGGCCACCTCGGGCGGCAGCGCCGCGGCCGCGGCATCGAACGCGCGCCGGAAGGGAGCCGTGGCGAGCAGGCTGAACAGGACCTGGACGCGCTCGTGATCGACGAAGGTCGCGATCAACACCTGGAGAAGGCGCGCCAGGCGGGTCGATGACAGGCTCTCGAAGTCGATGCGGCGCACCACCTCGGCGAAGGCCGCGGCCGCCTCGGCGCGTGATCGAACCTGCGCCAGCGTCTCCAGGTACGCGAGCAGCACCCCCACGTCGGCGGTGAGCCGGATGGCGCCAGCCAGCATGCGGGCGCGTGCCGAGGGGTCGGAGCGCAGCGGCTCGCGCTGGACGGCCGCCTCGATCACGCCGCGGTCGACCTTGGCGAGCAGATGGTGACACACCCCGCGCTCGCTCGGCTCGCGCTGCCCGTTCACGAGCAGGTCCTCGGCGGCGTTGAGCTTGAGGCGCAGGAGGTCCTTGTGGCGGCGCAGGAAGGCCAGGTGCTCCTTCATCTCGGCCACCTCGGCCGCATCCAGCCGATCGCTGCCGCTAGGGGTGGCGGCGAGGCGGCTCACCTCGGGGACGACGGCGGTCGGCGGACGCGGGGCGGAGGGATGGTTGCCTCCGCCGTGTCGCCGCCGGGGGCGCCGCCGCCGACCGGGCGGACGTGGCGAGGGTGGTGTGCCATCCATGCCGCCTCGACCGGCTACCACACTGTGGGCCTCGTGCGCACTCGACGACCCGCAACGTGCCCCGTCCCGCTTGCACCTCCCGTCGGCATTTGCGACGGTTGGCTCGTCGGAGAGGTGCCCGAGCGGCCGAAGGGGCACGCCTGGAGAGCGTGTGTACCCACAAGGTACCGAGGGTTCGAATCCCTCCCTCTCCGCTTTGAAAACTGCCCGATCTTGCTCGCCCCCTCGTCAGGCGCCGGATACGGTTCCAGGGGGGTGGGGGTCGCGGTGCCCGCCGTTTGGTGGCCGCATGCGGCTGATCGCTGCGATTGAGGATCCGACTGTAGTGAGGAAAATCCCCAGTCATCTCGGGGTTGTGCGGTGCGTCGTGACGGAGGCGCGGCGGGCAGCGTATGGCGCGATCGCGGCAAATACCCCCTTCGAGGTTCCTATCTGCTCGAAAAAGTAATCTACACCCCGAAAGCTCACACCACGGGTGCCACAGGAGGACCCTCCATGACAAAGTTGGCCCGTTCAACAACGATCCGTTGTCTATTTTTTGGCGTGCTGGTCCTTGCTCCAAACTCTTGGGCGCAGAAGCGCCCGCCAATTCTCGAACAGCTTGCCAAAACCTATGGCCTTGATTCGTATGGGCAAATTGAAGCGATCCGCTATACGTGGAACGGAGAGTTGCCCGGGCTGAATGTCTCCCGTTCATGGGTTTGGGAGCCCAAGACCAACAAGGTTTCCTATGAGGGGAAGGATAAAGACGGTAAGCCGGTCAAGGTTACCTACATGCGCTCCGAGCTTAGCAGCCAACCCGACGCCGTGAAAAACGAAGTTGATCCGGCTTTCTTAAACGATAACTATTGGCTTCTGTTTCCCCTCCATGCTTATTGGGACACCAGCGCCACCGTGACCGATCAAGGTATGCATAAACTGCCGGTGGGCAACGGCTCGGCCGAGCTGGTCGCAGTGAAGTATCCCAACGAAGGCGGTTACACGCCCGGCGACACCTGGGAACTCTACGTCGGCAAAGACAACCGCGTCGAGCACCTTGTCTACCACCGCGGCGGGCCCACGAAGCCGGGCCTCGTCATCGCAACGTGGGCAGGGTACAAAACGGCAGGTCCTCTGCTGATCTCAACGGAGCACCGCGGCACCGCCGATGGCAAGCCTGTGCACATCTTCCTGTCTGACGTGTCAGTTA
>JBKPBB010000349.1:0-3573 GCA_046744245.1 Thermodesulfobacteriota bacterium | reverse complement strand
GCGCATCAACGACAAGCACATCGAGGTGATCGTGCGGCAGATGCTCCGCCGCGTGCGCATCAAGGAGGTGGGCGACACCGACTTCCTGATCGGCGACCAGGTGGAGAAGTGGCGCTTCGAGGAGGAGAACGAGCGCGTGCTGGGGGAGGGCGGGCAGCCGGCGGTGGCCGAGCCGCTCCTCCTCGGCATCACCAAGGCGAGCCTCTCGACCGAGAGCTTCATCTCGGCCGCCTCCTTCCAGGAGACCACCAAGGTCCTCACCGAGGCCGCCATCAACGGCAAGGTCGACCGCCTGGTCGGCTTGAAGGAGAACGTCATCATGGGCCGCCTGATCCCGGCGGGCACCGGGGTGTCGAAGTACAGCGGGATGGAGGCGGTCACCGACGAGCCGGAAGGGGCCGAGGAGCTGCCCGCGCCGGGCACGACGCCGGAGGCGGTCGCGTGAAACGCGCGAATCGTTTGACACTCGTGATCGGGCTGCGTAAAAAGTTCGTTTTCACTTCTGGGAAGCCAGCTTAGGGGACCGCGGACAGCTTTCGGATGCCGACCATCAACCAGCTCGTCAAGCACGGACGCGCGAAGCAGCGCGGCAAGCAGGCGGCGCCCGCCCTGCAGGGCTCGCCGCAGAAGCGCGGCGTGTGCACGCGCGTCTACACCACGACCCCGAAGAAGCCGAATTCGGCACTCCGCAAAGTTGCGCGCGTGCGCCTGACCAACGGCATCGAGGTCACGTCCTACATCCCGGGCGTCGGCCACAACCTGCAGGAGCACTCCGTGGTCCTGATCCGCGGCGGGCGCGTGAAGGACCTCCCCGGGGTGCGCTACCACATCATCCGCGGCACGCTCGACTCGATCGGAGTCCAGGATCGCCGACAGGGCCGCTCGAAGTACGGAGCCAAGAAACCCAAGTGACAGCGCCGGAGGGGGCGGTCGTGCCGCGCGAAGGCGCGGCGCCGCCCCCGGTCCGGCCCGCATACGGAAGACGCATGCCACGCAAGGGAGAGGTGAAGCGGCGGGACATCCTGCCCGATCCGAAGTTCCACGATCGGATGGTGACCAAGTTCATCAACTCGATGACGCACGACGGGAAGAAGAGCCTGACCGAGCGCATCTTCTACGACGCCCTCGACCTGGTCGGCGAGCGCGCCAAGGAGGAGGCCCTCGGCGTCTTCAAGCGCGCCCTCGAGCAGGTGAAGCCGATGGTCGAGGTGCGCTCCCGCCGGGTGGGCGGCGCCACCTACCAGGTCCCGGTCGAGGTGCGCCCCCAGCGGCGCGTCTCGCTCGCCATGCGCTGGATCGTACAGAACGCGCGCGCCCGCCCCGAGAAGTCCATGGTCGACAAGCTGGCCGGCGAGATCCAGGACGCGGCCAGCGGGCGGGGCGGGGCGATCAAGAAGAAGGAGGACACGCACCGGATGGCGGAGGCCAACAAGGCCTTCGCCCACTACCGCTGGTAGGCGATCCGGTCCGCGCACCCATCATGCCCCGCCTGGTTCCCCTCGAGAGGACGCGCAACATCGGCATCATGGCCCACATCGATGCCGGCAAGACCACGACCACGGAGCGCATCCTCTACTACACCGGCATCAGCTACAAGATCGGCGAGGTGCACGAGGGCACCGCGGTGATGGACTGGATGGTGCAGGAGCAGGAGCGCGGCATCACCATCACCTCGGCCGCCACCACCTGCTTCTGGCGCGAGCACCGCGTGAACATCATCGACACGCCGGGCCACGTCGACTTCACGATCGAGGTCGAGCGCAGCCTCCGCGTGCTCGACGGCGCGGTCGCCGTCTTCTGCGGCGTGGGCGGCGTCGAGCCGCAGTCCGAGACCGTCTGGCGCCAGGCGGACCGCTACCAGGTGCCGCGCATCGCCTTCATCAACAAGATGGACCGCGTGGGCTCCGACTTCGACCGGGTGGTGCGCGAGATCCGCGAGCGCCTGCGCGCCACCCCGCTCGTCATCCAGCTTCCGCTCGGGCGCGAGGAGGCGTTCCGCGGCGTGATCGACCTGGTCACCATGAAGGCGATCGTATGGGAGGACGAGAGCCTCGGCGCCCGCTACCGGGAGGAGGAGATCCCGGCCGCCGAGCGGGAGGCGGCCCACGCGGCGCGCGAGCGGCTGGTCGAGGCGCTCGCCGACGTGAGCGAGCGGCTCATGGAGCAGTACCTGAACGGCGAGGAGATCGCGGAGGAGGAGATCCGGGCCGCGATCCGCGCCGGGACGGTGCTGATGAAGATCGTCCCGGTGGTGTGCGGCAGCGCCTTCAAGAACAAGGGCGTGCAGCTCCTGCTCGACGCCGTGGTCGACTACCTGCCCTCGCCGCTCGACGTGCCACCGATGCGCGGCGTGAACCCGAACACCGGGAACGAGGAGGAGCGCCTCGCCTCGGACAGCGAGCCGTTCACCGCGCTCGCCTTCAAGATCATGAGCGACCCGTACGTCGGCACGCTCACCTTTCTCCGCGTCTACGCGGGCGTGATGAGCACCGGCTCCTACGTCTACAACTCGGTCAAGGGGAAGAAGGAGCGCATCGGCCGGCTGCTCAAGATGCACGCCAACAAGCGCGAGGAGATCAAGGAGGTCTACGCGGGCGACATCGCCGCCGCGGTCGGGCTCCGCGACACGACCACCGGCGACACCCTCTGCGACGAGTCGAAGCCGATCGTGCTCGAGCGCATGGAGTTCCCGGACCCCGTCATCTCGATCGCCATCGAGCCCAAGACCAAGGCCGACCAGGAGCGCCTCGGCGGCTCGCTCCACAAGCTCGCCACCGAGGATCCGTCCTTCCGCATCTCGACCAACGCCGAGACCGGGCAGACGCTCATCTCGGGCATGGGCGAGCTCCATCTGGAGATCATCGTCGATCGCCTGCTGCGCGAGTTCAAGGTCGACGCCAACGTCGGCAAGCCGCAGGTCGCCTACAAGGAGACCGTCCGCAAGGCGGTCGAGCACGAGGCGAAGTTCATCCGCCAGACGGGCGGGCGGGGGCAGTACGGCCACGTCGTGCTACGCATCGAGCCGCTCGAGCCGGGCGGCGGCTTCCAGTTCGTCGACGGCACCAAGGGCGGCGTGATCCCGCGCGAGTACATCCCGGCGATCGGGAAGGGCGTGAAGGAGGCGATGGAGTCGGGCGTGCTCGCGGGCTACCCGGTGGTGGATCTCAAGGCGACCGTCATCTACGGCTCCTACCACGAGGTCGACTCCTCGGAGATCGCCTTCAAGATCGCGGGCTCGATGGCCTTCAAGGAGGCGATGGCGAAGGCCAACCCGGTCATCCTCGAGCCCATCATGTCGCTCGAGGTGGTCACGCCCGAGGAGTTCATGGGCGACGTCATCAGCGACATCAACCGGCGCCGCGGCCGCATCATGGGCCAGGAGCCGCGCGGCAACACGCAGGTGATCGCCGCGGTGGTGCCGCTCGCCGAGATGTTCGGCTACGCCACGGATCTCCGGTCGCGCAGCCAGGGGCGCGCGACCTTCACGATGCAGTTCTCGCACTACGAGCCGGTGCCCAAGGGCATCGGCCCCGAGGCGCTGCGCCAGGGCGGCGAGCGCCTCGCGCAGGCGTC
>JBKPBB010000163.1:0-3599 GCA_046744245.1 Thermodesulfobacteriota bacterium | reverse complement strand
GCCCGCGGTCGTGGCCGCGTTTGTCGTCGACCAGGACCTCGTCGACGTGAGGATGGCCGGCGACGAGCGGGACGGCCTCGGGGCGCACGAGGACCGCCAGTCGCCGCGGCGCGAGCAGCCTTCTCAGCGCGGAAACGAGCGGCGTCGTCAGGACGACGTCGCCGAGGAAGCTCGTCTGGACGACGAGCAGCGCGGGTCCGGAGCGGTCAGTAGGCACGCCTCCCACACCTGGAGGCTCCTTGGGTACGCCTCCCACACCTGGAGGCTCATTCGAGGCGGCGCGCTTCATCGATCAGCATGATCGGGATGTCGTCCTTGATGGGGTAGAGGAGCTTGCAGCTCTGGCAGACGAGCCCGTCCTCCGCCGGCGTGAGCGTCACCTCGCCCTTGCACTGCGGGCAGGCGAGGATGTCGAGCAGCTCTTTGCTGATGGCCATCGCGGTTCTCCCCTCGGCCCTCCCCCGTACCGTCAATCGGCGCGCAAATCCAATCCCCGTGGGCGCGACGGGGCGGCGAGCAGCTCGGCGGCACGCCGTGCCGCTTCGGGTACGACCGGGACGTGGAGCGGCGGGGACTCCGCGGCGCCGCCGCCGAAGGGTGCCAGCAGGGCGAGGTTCCGCTCCACGTCGTGGCGCCCGCGGTCGCGCGGCACGCGCTCGTGGAAGAGGCGGGCGCCGCGGCTCTCGCGGAAGCCCACGCGCCGCGGGATGCCCGCGGCGGCGAGCACGAGCGCGGTGCGCAGCGAGCGATGCGGCGACACGGCGACCTCGAAGCGCTCGGCGCTGAGCCGGCGCGCCGTCCTGAGCCAGCCGAGCGCGCCGCGGTCCGCGCCCCGCTTGTCGTCCACCAGCACCTGGTCGATGTCCGGGTGTCCGGCCACCAGAGGAACGGCCTCGGGACGGACGAGGAGCGCCAGGCGGCGCGGTACGAGCCGCCGGCGCAGCGCGGAGACGAGCGGCGTGGTCAGGACGACGTCGCCGAGGAAGCTCGTCTGCACCACCAGCAGCGCCGGCCCGCGGGCGTCATGCGAGGCGGCGGGCTTCATCGATCAGCATGATCGGGATGTCGTCCTTGATCGGGTACTCGAGCTTGCAGCTCGCGCACACGAGCCCGTCCCCCGCCGGGGTGAGCGTGACCTCGCCCTTGCACTGCGGGCAGGCGAGGATCTCGAGCAACTCCTTGCTGATGGCCATGGGACGCCTCTCCTCCCGCTCCCCCGTAGCGTCAATCCGCGCGCAATCCAACTGGCGGTGGCGGCGGGGTGCGCCCTCAGACGCGTGCGCTGCGGGAGGTGACGGGGTCGCCCGACGCTCGCCCTTCGGCCCGCGCGGGTGTATGTGTCCCCAAAGACGTGAGAAACCGTCCCAAAAAAGGGGGGAGTGCGCGCTGGCGCGGCGACTGTCACTGCAAATCGGGCTCGCCGGTGACCAGCCGGCTGTCGAGCGACCGACCCGCGCGCCGAAATCCAGAGGACGTCAGTTCAGCTCCCTGCGCAGAGGATCGATCTCTCCCCTCTCCAGAGGACGGAAGCATGTTGAAGCATCGGCCTTCGGCTCTCTCCACCGCCGGCCTTGCCGCGATTGCCGCCCTCGGAGTGCTAGTTCCACGTCCGGCGGTCGCCACCCCGACCTTCATCCGGGGGCTGGGCTTCTCAACCCCCCGGATCCCGTCGACCACCGTCACACTCACCGGCCCGGTTGCCCAGGGCGATCTGCTGGTCGGGTGGTTCAGCGAGTACAACGCCCCCGGGGAGATTCAGGTATCGGACAACGTGAACGGCACCTGGACAAGAGTGGCGGCCGGAGCGCTGACCTTCGATGACGACACGGGTGACATCGCCCTCTACTACCGCGAGAACAGCCGGGCGGCGCCCGGCGGGATCACCATTGCCGTGTCCGCCTCCGCGAGCGCGTACCTGGGGGGAGCTGTCGCCGACTATTCGGGCGTGGCCCTCGCCGGTTCGTTGGCCCGGGTCGCCGCGGCACACGGTGATGAGGGAAGGGTCGTCGACACCGGTGCGACCGCGGCGGTGGATGCAGGCGAGCTCGTGTTCGCGGCCTTGTTTACCGACGCCGCTCCCGGGTCGATCACGCCGGGAAGCAGCAATGGCATCCCGTACACGCGTCGCGCACAGACGTCGAGCGGGTCCGCCTTTGAAGAGGACATCACGGCGAGTGCCGCGGGCCCCCAGCACGGGACGGCCACCTTTGGCAACGCCGTCGAATGGTACGCGGTGTGCGCCGTCTTCCATGCCTATCCCACCACGCCGCCCCAGCGCCCCTCCGTTCCCATCGGCCTCGGTGCCACCAGCGTGGCCTCGACACGGGTCGGCCTCTCATGGTCGCCATCCAGCGGCAGCGTCGCCGGCTATGCCGTGTACCGAGACGGTTCCGCCATCGGGACGGCAGGGCCCGACAGCACGATCTTCCTGGACCGGGATGTCACGCCATCCACCACCCACACGTATTCGGTCGACGCCTTCGACCTCGCGAACGATCATTCGGCGCCGTCGGCACCCCTCACGATCACCACGCCGGCCGTGTCACCCGAATTCGTCCAGGGAGTGGCAGCCTCGCCCGCCTTCCGCTCCACGTCGCAGACCCTGACCCTGACCGAGCCCGTTCTGGCCGGCGACCTGCTGGTCGGGTGGTTCAGCCAGTACAACGTTTCGGGCCAGGTGCGCGTCTCGGACAACGTCAATGGCCCCTGGACGCGCTCGGTCTCGACGACGTGGAGCGGAACGGGCGACATCGCCCTCTACTATCGGGCGAACTCCGCCCCTGCGCCGTCAGGGCTCAGGATCACGGTGTCGGCGTCCGCGTCCGCCTACCTGCAGGACGCGGTCGCGGACTTCAGACACGTCGCCACGGTGGGAGCGCTCGACCAGGCCCTGGTATCGCAAGGCACCGGAACCTACGCCAGCGTGGGTCCGACCGCCCCGGTCCCGGCCGGCGAGCTGGTCGTGGCGGCCGTCCTCACGGGCGGCCGGCCGGGTTGGGCGACTCCCGGAAGCAGCCCGAGCGTGCCGTACCTCCTCGACGTGCACAACGGAAGCGACGCCTCCGACCTCGAGGACATCCTGTCCAGCGCCGCCGGCCCGCAGGAGGCGAGCCTGACCCTAGGCGCGCCCACCAATTGGTTCATGGTGCTGGCCACCTTCCGTTCCACGGCGCCCAGCACCACGACGACGACCACCACCACGACCACGCGCCCAGCCACGACCGCGACCACCACGACCACCACGACCACCACGAGCACCACGACCACCTCGACCACCTCGACCACGACGAGCACGGCGACCAGCACGACCGTGCCGGGCTCGGCGTGCAACAACGCGACCGTCATCCCCGCCGGCGGCGGGACGTTCACCGCCACCACCAGCGGCACGAGCACCCTGGCCGGCACCTGCGGGAGCTCGGGCTCCTCGCCGGAGAAGGTCTTCCAGTGGACGCCCTCGGTCTCCGGCCCGGCGACGATCGAGACCTGCGGGAGCGGGACGACCTACGACAGCGTCCTCTACCTGCGCGCGGCGAGCTGCGCGACCGGGGCCGAGGTCCAGTGCAACGACGACGCCTGCGCCAATGCGAGCGGCTTGTTCC
>JBKPBB010000146.1:0-2195 GCA_046744245.1 Thermodesulfobacteriota bacterium | reverse complement strand
GCTCTACGTGACGGCGGGAGCGTGGCGGGCCGCCCTCGCCGGGCGCCCGCGCGTCGAGGTGGAGGCGCTCGTGGTGCTGGACGGCGGCGCGCTCCACGCCACCAGCTACGGGACCGAGGGCCTCGCGCTGCGCACGGCGCCCGGCGCCGAGGGGCCGCTCGCGTCGGTCGCGGCGCGGCTCCGCGACTGGCAGCGGGAGGACGTCCGGCCGGTCCTGGTCGCCACTACCGAGTCGCAGCGGGACCGGGCGGTGGCGCTCCTCGCCGGGCACGGGCTCGCGCTCACGCCCACCCGCGCGCCCTTCCCCCAGGCGCTCTCGGCCCCGGGGCGCGCGCTGCTCGCGCTGGTGGGCGAGCTCACGCGCGGCGTCTGGCTCCCCGCCGACCGGCTCGCACTCGTGACCGAGGCGGAGATCTTCGGCGAGCGGCGGCAGGTTCGGCGCGGGCCGCGAGCCCGGCCCGCCGACTTCCTCTCCACCCTGGCCGAGCTCAAGCCCGACGACTACGTGGTCCACGTCGATCACGGCATCGGCGTCTACCGGGGGCTCCGCCACATGCGCGTCGCGGACACGGAGGGCGACTACCTCCACCTCGAGTACGCGGGCGGCGACCGGCTCTATCTGCCCGTCGACCGCATCAACCTGGTGCAGCGCTACGTGAGCGCCGACAGCGCCGCACCGCCGCTCGACAAGCTCGGCGGCACCTCGTGGGAGCGCGTCAAGGCGAAGACGCGCGAGTCCCTCCTCGCCATGGCCCACGAGCTGGTCCAGGTCTACGCCGCGCGCGAGGCGCACGGACGGGCGGCCTACCGGGAGTCCGACGGCCTCTACGCCGAGTTCGCGGCGCGCTTCCCGTTCGAGGAGACCCCGGACCAGGAGCGCGCGATCGACGAGGTGCTCGCGGACCTCGGGCGCGAGAAGCCCATGGACCGCCTCATCTGCGGCGACGTCGGCTACGGCAAGACCGAGGTCGCGATGCGCGCCGCCTGGGTCGCCGTGCTCGGCGGCAAGCAGGTCGCCCTGCTGGTGCCGACCACGATCCTCGCCCAGCAGCACCTGGAGACCTTCCGCGCCCGCTTCGCGGGCCATCCGGTCAGCGTCGAGATGCTCTCCCGCTTCCGCTCCGCGGCCGAGAACCGGGAGACGCTCGCCCGCCTCGCCGCCGGGCGGGTCGACGTCGTGATCGGCACGCACCGCCTGCTCCAGAAGGACGTCGTGTTCCGCGCCCTCGGGCTCCTCATCGTCGACGAGGAGCACCGCTTCGGGGTGAAGGCGAAGGAGCGCATCCGGAGCCTCCGCCCGACCGTGGACGTCCTCACCTTGACCGCCACGCCCATCCCGCGGACGCTCAACATGGCGCTCTCGGGGATCCGCGATCTCTCCGTCATCGAGACGCCGCCCGTCGATCGCCTCGCCATCCGTACCTACGTCACGCGCTACGACGAGGCGGTCGTCCGCGACGGCGTCCTGCGCGAGCTCGGGCGCGGCGGCCAGGTCTTCTTCGTGCACAACCGGGTCGAGAACATCGACGCCGTGGCCCGGCGCCTCGCCGAGGTCGTGCCCGAGGCGCGCATCGCGGTGGCGCACGGGCAGATGGCCGAGCGCGAGCTGGAGCGCACCATGCTCGACTTCATGCACGCGAAGACGAACCTGCTGGTCAGCTCGGCGATCATCGAGTCGGGGCTCGACATCCCGACCGCCAACACCATGATCGTGAACCGCGCCGACACCTTCGGCCTGGCCCAGCTCTACCAGCTGCGCGGCCGGATCGGCCGCTCGCACCACCGCGCCTACGCCTATCTATTGATACCGGGCGAGCACCTGATCACGCCCGAGGCGCAGAAGCGTCTCCGCGTCCTGCAGGAGCTCGACGACCTGGGCGGCGGCTTCCGCCTCGCGGCCCACGACCTCGAGATCCGCGGCGCCGGGAACCTGCTCGGCAAGCAGCAGTCGGGGCACATCGCGGCGGTCGGCCTCGAGCTCTACACGCACCTGCTCGAGCAGGCGGTGCGCGAGCTGCGCGGCACGCCCGCCCAAGCGGAGATCGAGCCCGAGATCCAGCTCGGCATCCCGGCCTTCATCCCCGAGGCCTACGTCGCCGACGTGAGCCAGCGCCTGGTGGTCTACAAGCGGCTGGCGGGCATCCGCGGCGTGCCCGACCTGGAGGAGATCGCGGCCGAGCTCGCCGACCGCTACG
>JBKPBB010000145.1:0-3762 GCA_046744245.1 Thermodesulfobacteriota bacterium | reverse complement strand
GCGCACGGGCGGTGGGGCGCCGGGCGGCCGGCGCGTCCCGTGCGGCGGATGCGTGCGCTGGTCGCGCACGAGATCCGTCCGGTGCGTCAGCGGCGCGCTCATGGGAGCGCGTCGATCGCCTGCAGGACCTCGCGGGCGGGGGCACGCACGCGATAGGTGTCGGGCCGGTAGACCCAGCGGATCACGGCCTCCTCGTCGAGGAGGACGGTCGTCGATAGGAAGAGATCGCGGCTCCCGCCGTCGGGCGGCCGATGGGTGATGAAGGAGGGCGGCATGCCATCACGATGCCGGACGTGGAGCGCGTCCATGAGCGCTCCGCGCTGGTCGGAGAGGAAGCGGATCGGGAGGCCGACCTTCCGGCGGAGCTTCTCCGAGACGTCGGGCGGATCGACGCTCACCGCGACCACCTCGACGCGCCGGTCGAGGATGTCCCGGTAGTGCTTGCGGAGCTCGCCGAGCTCCGTCACGCAGAACGGTCACCAGTCACCCCGGTAGCAGAGGACGAGGAGGCGGCGGCCGCGGGCGGCGGCGAGGCTGAAGGTCGAGCCGTCGGAGGCGGGCAGCGTGAAGTCGGGGAAACGCTCGCCAACTCGTGGCCGGTCCTCGCGCGGGCCGTACATCGAGAAGGAGAAGAGAAACCAGCACGCGAACACGAGGATGCCGACGGAGAGGAGCGCGCCGACGGTGGTCCCGATCCCGGGCGCGCGCCACCAGAGATACACGCCGAGTCCGGCGCAAGCCGCGATCGCCGCGAGGAACTCCCACGGGACGCGGCGATAGCGCGCGAGGCGGAACGAGGTGAGGAAGTAGAGCCCGAAGCTGCCGGCCGCGATGAGGGGAGGGAGGACCGCCGCCATCGTTGGCGCGTTTCTTAGCACGGCGGCGGGGGGTCAGCCGAGGAAGGCGGCGATCGCGTCGCGCACCTCGGCCGGGCGCTCCATCGGCACGAAGTGGCCGGCGCCGCCGACGGTGCGGAGCGTGCCCGCCGGCAGGCGGCGGATCGCCTCCGCGGCCTCGCGCTCGCCGAAGCCGGGGCTCTGCTCGCCGCGGATGACGAGCGCGGGCACGGCGAGGTGCTCGAGAAAGCCGAAGCCGTCGGTCAGGGGCGCATTCGCGTAGACCTGGGCCTCGATCTCACCCGGGCAGAGGAGCTCCACCTGGCCGTCGGGACGGTCCGCCACGCCGTGGTCGACATAGAGGTGGACGAACTCCTCCTCCCAGGTCTCGAAGGGCATGCGGCCCCTGAGCGAGGCGAACATGGCCTCGCGGCTCGGCCACACGTTGCGCCGCCGGCGCGCGGCGGCGGCGAGCGGGTTCTCCCACGCGGGCTCCTTCAGGCGGGAAGCCGAGATGAGCACCGGCTCGATGAGGACGGCGCGCGCGAGGCGCCGCGTCCCGGCCGCAGCCGCCGCCGCGATCGCGGTGGCGCCCTTGGAGTGCCCGACGGCCCGCACGCCGTCCAGCCCGAGCGCATCGAGGAAGCCCTTCAGGTCGGCGCCGAACGTGTCCCAGCCGTAGCCCGTCGGCGGCTTGTCGCTCTCGCCGTGGCCGCGCTGATCGAGGGCGAGGACGCGGTGGCTCGCGGTGAAGCGGCGCGCATAGGGCAGCCAGAGCCAGGCGTGGAAGCCGGTCGCGTGGAGGAAGAGGAGCGGCGGGCCATCCCCGCCGAAGTCGAGGTAGTGGAAGCGGAGGTCGCCGACGCGTACGTAACGGTCGGCGGGCTGGGGCTCGCTCGGCACCGCTCCGCGCTTAGCCGGGCCCCGGAGCTGTGTCAAAACGCGGGCACGGATGCTACCAAGCGCGCGTGGACTTCTCGTTCTCGGCGCCCGAGCTCGCCTTCGCCGAAGAGGCGCGCGCCTGGCTCGAGGCGAACGTGCCGCCCGCCTGGCGCCGCGACCACTGCTGGTCGCGCGCCGATGACCCGCTCTGGCTCGGGATCGCGCGCGACTGGCAGCGGAAGCTCCACCAGGGCGGCTGGGCGGCGATCTCCTGGCCGCGCGAGCACGGCGGCCGGGGCGCGACGGTCATCGAGCGCTGGCTCTTCGAGGAGGCGCTCGATCGCGCGGGCGCGCCCCGGCCCGCCGCCGGCGCCTACGTCGACCTGATCGGGCCGGCCATCCTCCGCCACGGCACGGAGGCGCAGCGCACGCGCTTCCTCGCCCGGCTCCTCTCGGGCGAGGACCTCTGGTGCCAGGGCTTCTCCGAGCCCGGCGCCGGCTCCGACCTGGGCGCGCTCAGCACGCGCGGCGAGCGCCGGGGCGACGGCTTCGTCGTGAACGGCCAGAAGGTGTGGACCAGCTACGCCGACGTCGCCGACTGGTGCTTCCTCCTCTGCCGCACCGAGCCCGCGGCGCCGAAGCACCATGGTATCAGCCTGCTCCTGGTCGACATGAGGAGCCCGGGCATCACGGTGCGTCCCTTGAGGCAGATCACCGGCGACGCGGAGTTCTCGGAGGTCTTCTTCGAGGACGTGCGCGTGCCGGCCGAGATGATGGTGGGCGCGCCCGGCGCCGGCTGGCAGATCGCGATCGGCATCCTCGCGCACGAGCGCGGGCCGGTGTGGACCTTCACCTTCCAGCGCGCGATCCGGCGGAGCCTCGAGCGCCTGCTCGGCGCCGCGCGCGCGCATCCCGCCGCCCGGCGGGCGCTCGCCGACCCCGGATAACGCCCCCGGCTCGCGCAGGCGCACAACGAGGTGGAGCTGCTGCGCCAGGTCGGCTACCGGAGCCTGACGCGCCTTCTCCGCACGGGCCAGCCGGGGGTGGAGAGCTCGATCGAGAAGGTGCTCGGCAGCGAGACCGACCAGCGCCTCCAGGAGCTGGCGATGGAGGTGCTCGGGCCGTGGGCGATGCTCGACGAGGAGCGCCGCCGCGCCTACCTCTACTCCCGCTCGGAGACGATCATGGGCGGGACCTCAGAGATCCAGCGCAACCTGATCGCCCAGCGCATCCTCGGGCTGCCGCGGTGACGGCGGGCGCGCGCGGTCGGCCCTCAGAGCCGTCGCCGCTCCGCCGCTGGCTGGCGCCGCCGTTCACGGCGTTCAACTTCCTGATCCACCCGCAGCTCGCCCTCTCCCGGCCCGGCGGGCTCCTCCAGGACCCGGGCACCGGGTGGCACCTCGTGACCGGCCGCTTGATCCTCGACACGGGCTCGATCCCCGCGCGCGACCCCTTCTCGTACACCGCCGCCGGCCACGAGTGGATCAACCTCGCCTGGCTGTTCGAGGCCGCGGGCGCGCTCCTCGTCCGGCTGGGCGGCCTGCCGCTCTTCGCGACGGCCTGCGTGCTCGTCTACGCGTTCATCCCCGTCCTCGTCTTCCGCCGCGCGCTGCGCATGGGTGCGGGCCTGGCGCCGGCGCTCGGGCTCACGGTGCTCGCGTATCTGGTCCTCCTGTCGCACGCGATCGCGCGCCCGCACATCGTGACCTCCGTGTTCTTCGCGCTCGTCCTCGAGCGGCTGGACGACTTCCAGAACGGGCGCCTGCCGGCCCGGGCCCTCTGGTGGCTGCCGCTCCTCGCGCTCCTCTGGGCGAACCTGCACGGCGGCTTCCTCGTCGGCTTCGCGCTGGGCGGGATTTTCGCGGGCGTGGCCGCGTTCCGCGCCGTCGTCTTCCGCGATGCGGAAGAACGGCGCCGCGCGCTCGTCTTCGCGGCCGTGCTGGTGGCCATGGGGCTCGCGACGCTGGTGAACCCGCACGGCCCGAGGCTCCACACTGCGGTGCA
Source organism: Thermodesulfobacteriota bacterium (assembly GCA_046744245.1). Taxonomy (GTDB): domain Bacteria; phylum Desulfobacterota; class Binatia; order DP-6; family DP-6; genus DP-6. Next base: position 40 of record JBKPBB010000145.1, on the reverse strand, counting down.
GGAGTACCTGAGCCAGCGCTCGATTCGCTACTTCCACGAG
>JBKPBB010000097.1:0-8068 GCA_046744245.1 Thermodesulfobacteriota bacterium | reverse complement strand
CCGCGGAGCCGCGGGATCAGGCCCTTCGCCGTGTTGCGGTTGATGGTGCCCGCGTCCACCAGCTTCGCAAGCCCGGCGAGCTGCGCGGCTGTCACCGGCCAGTTGCGGATCACGAGCGCGCGGTCGAGCTTCTCGTCGCGCACGACGCGCAACAGCTCCGTCATCACCCAGTTGGCCATCGCCTTCGGCGCCGCGCCCGCCGCGACGCCGGCCTCGAAGTAGTCGGCGACGTCCTTCCGCTGGGTCAGCACGTCGGCGTCGTAGGGCGAGAGCTGGTGGTCGCGCACGAAGCGCTCGCGGCGGGCGGCGGGCAGCTCGGGGAGCGTCGCCCGGATCTCGTCCACCCAGGCGCGCCCGACCACCAGCGGCAGCAGGTCCGGCTCGGGGAAGTAGCGGTAGTCGTGCGCGTGCTCCTTGCTGCGCATCGAGCGCGTCTCCTCGCGCTCGGCGTCCCAGAGACGCGTCTCCTGCACCAGGCGCTCGCCGCGCGCGAGCGCGACGGATTGCCGCGCGATCTCGTAGGCGAAAGCCTACTCGACCGCGCCGAACGAGTTCATGATCTTGATCACGACCTTGGTGCCGAGCGCGGTCGTACCCGCCGGCCGCACGGAGACGTTCGCGTCGCAGCGGAAGCTCCCTTCCTCCATGTTGCCGTCGCAGATCTCCAGGTACTGGAGGATGGAGCGCAGGGTGCGCAGGTAGGCCCCCGCCTCGGCGACGCTTCGCATGTCGGGCTCGCTCACGATCTCGAGGAGCGGCACGCCCGAGCGGTTGAAGTCGACCAGGCTCGCGTCGCCGTGCGCGTCGTGGATGTTCTTGCCCGTGTCCTCCTCCATGTGGATGCGCGTGAGCCCGACGCGCTTCACCTGCCCGTCGACCAGCACGTCGAGGTGGCCGCCGGTGCAGAGGGGCAGCTCGTACATGCTGATCTGGTAGCCCTTGGGGAGGTCCGGGTAGAAGTAGTTCTTGCGCGCGAAGCGCGAGCGCGGCGCGGTCGTGCAGTGGGTGGCGAGGCCGGCGCGGATCGCGAACTCGACGACGCGGCGGTTGAGCACCGGCAGCACGCCCGGCATGCCGGTGCAGACGGGGCAGACGTTGGTGTTGGGCGGGCCGCCGAACTCGGCCGTGCAGGCGCAGAAGATCTTCGAGCGCGTGAGCAGCTCGGCGTGTACCTCGAGGCCGATGACGGGCTCGAGGGCGCTCACGGCGGCGCGCTCCGGCGATGCCACTCGGTCGCCTGCTCGTAGGCGTGCCCGATGCGGAGCACGGTCGCCTCGTCGAAGGGCCGGCCGATCACCTGGAGCCCGATCGGCAGCCCCGCGCCGTCGAAGCCGCAGGGCAGGGCGAGGGCGGGGAGGCCCGCCAGGTTGACCGAGATGGTGAAGATGTCCGACAGGTACATGGTGAGCGGGTCGGCCGTCTTCTCGCCCAGGCGGAAGGCGGTCGTGGGCGCGACCGGCGTCACCAGCGCGTCGCAGCGCGCGAGCGCCTGCTGAAAATCGCGCCGGATGAGCGTCCGGACCTGCTGCGCCTTCAGGTAGTACGCGTCGTAATACCCGGCCGAGAGCGCGTAGGTGCCGAGCATGATGCGCCGCTTCACCTCCGCGCCGAAGCCGGCGGCGCGCGTCGCCTCGTACATCTCGGTGAGCGCCGGGCGCGGCTCGCGCAGCCCGTAGCGGATGCCGTCGTAGCGCGCCAGGTTGGAAGAGGCCTCGGCGGTGGCGATCAGGTAGTAGGTGGCGATCGCGTACTCGGTGTGGGGCAGCGACACCGGCTCGACGGCCGCGCCCAGGCGCTCCAGCTCCGCGACCGCGGCCCGCACGCCCCGCTCGACGTCGGGCTGCATGCCCTCGACGAAGTACTCGCGCGGGAGGCCGAGACGCAGGCCCCGCACCGAGCCGTCGAGGGCGGCCGCGTACGACGGCACCGGCCGGGGCGAGGCGGTCGAGTCGGCCGGGTCGTGGCCCGCGATGGCTTCCAGTACGACGGCCACGTCGGCCACCTCGCGCGCGATCGGCCCCACCTGGTCGAGCGACGAGGCGTAGGCGATGACGCCGTAGCGCGACACGCGCCCATAGGTGGGCTTCAGCCCCGCCACGCCGCAGAACGCCGCCGGCAGGCGCACCGAGCCGCCGGTGTCGGTGCCGAGCGCGGCGTGACACTCGCGCGCCGCGACGGCCGCGCCGGATCCGCCCGACGACCCGCCCGGCACGCGCGTCTCGTCCCAGGGGTTGCGTGTCGTGCCGAGCGCCGAGTTCTCGGTCGAGGAACCCATCGCGAACTCGTCGCAGTTGAGCTTGCCGACGATGACGGCGCCGGCCCGCCGGAGCCGCGCGGTGACGGTCGCATCGTAGGAGGGCACGAAGCGCTCGAGGATGCGCGAGCCGGCGGTGCTGCGCAGCCCCGCCGTGCAGATGATGTCCTTCACGCCGATCGGCACGCCGCCGAGCGGCCCCGGGTCCTCGCCGGCGGCGACGCGGCGATCGACCGCCGCGGCGGTCGCGAGCGCCCCGGCCTCGTCGAGCGTCAGGAAGGCGCCCACCCGGCCGTCGACCGCGGCGATGCGCGCGAAGGCGTCGCGCACGAGCTCCGTGGCCGAGACCTCGCGCCGGCGCACGCGCGCCGCCGCCTCGCGCAGCGAGAGGGCGTGGAGGGCCGTCACTCGATGATCTTCGGCACGCGGAAGAAGCGCCCGTCGCGCGCGGGCGCGTTGGCGAGGAGCGCCTCCGAGGCGGGCGGGTTCGCGACCACGTCGTCGCGGAAGGCCGTGCGGTCCTCCTCGACCTGGGCGGTGGGCGCGACCGCGCTCGTGTCGAGGGTGCTGAGCCGCGCGAACGCCTCGAGGATGTGACCCAAGTCGGCGGTCAGGCGCTCCTCCTCGGCGGGCTCGAGGCGGAGGCGCGCGAGCGCCGCGATCCGCCGCACCTCCTCGCGCGTGATGGCCACCGCGCCTTGGTAGCGTACCGCCCCCGGCCGCGCAACGACGACTGCCTTGCGAGGGCAGAAGGCGGCGAGTAGATTCGCTGCCGCGTGGAGGGGCGGGGTGAGCTCGGGCGGCGGGGCGAGGCGGTGGCGGAAGCGTTCCTCCGCACGCACCGGTACACGATCGTGGCTCGCAACTACCGCTGCCGCGCGGGGGAGATCGATCTGGTGGCGCTCGACGGCCCGGTGCTGGTGTTCGTCGAGGTGCGGAGCCGCCGCGGCAGCGCCGCCGGCACGCCGCTCGAGTCGGTCGACGGCCGCAAGCAGGCGCGCGTGGCGCGCGTCGCCCGCTACTTCCTCGCCGAGCGGCGCTGGCACGAGCGCGACGCGCGCTTCGACGTGATCGGCGTCCGCTTCGATCGCGAGCCGCCGGCGGTCGAGCACGTGCGCGCGGCCTTCGAGGTGGGGGGCTAGATGCTCGACATCCGCCTGATCCGCGCCGAGCCGGAGCGCGTGAAGGCCGAGCTCGCAAAGGTGGGCTTCCCGGCGGCCGAGGTGGACGCGCTGCTCGACGCCGACCGCCGCCGGCGCGAGGCCCTCCACGCCCTCGAGACGCTGCGCGCCGAGCGGACGAACGCCTCGAAGGCGATCCGCGACCTGAAGGACCCGGCCGAGCGCGAGCGGGCGATCGCCGCGCAGCGCGCAGTGGGCGAGCGCATCGCGCCCGCCGAGGCGGCCGCGGCTGCCGCCGAGGCGGACTTCGAGCGCCGCATGCTCGAGGTGCCCAACCTGCCGCACCCCGACGTGCCCATCGGTCCCGACGAGTCCGCGAACGTGGTCGTGCGCACCGTGGGCGAGCCGCGCCGCCTCGATTTCCCGGCGCTCCCGCACTGGGACCTGGGGCCGCAGCTCGGCATCATCGACTTCGAGCGCGGCGTCAAGGTCTCCGGCTCGCGCTTCTACGTGCTGCGCGGCGCGGGCGCGCGCCTCCAGCGCGCGCTCATCACCTGGATGCTCGACCTCCACACGCGCGAGCACGGCTACGTCGAGGTCTACCCGCCGGCGATGGTGAAGCGCGAGTGCCTGGTCGGCACCGGGAACCTCCCCAAGTTCGGCGACAACCTCTACCGCGACGCCGAGGAGGACCTGTGGTTCGTCCCCACGGCCGAGGTGCCGGTCACCAACCTCTACCGCGACGAGGTGCTGGAGGCGGAGCGGCTGCCGATCCGCCACGTGGCCTACACGCCCTGCTTCCGGCGCGAGAAGATGTCGGCGGGGCGCGACGTGCGCGGCATCAAGCGCGGGCACCAGTTCGACAAGGTCGAGCTGGTGAAGTTCGTGCGGCCCGAGACCTCGGACGCGGAGCTCGCCGGCCTCCTCGACGACGCCGAGGACGTGTGCCGACGGCTCGGCCTCGCCTATCGCATCGTGCAGATGTGCACCGGCGATCTCTCCTTCGTGGCCGCCATGAAGTACGACATCGAGGTGTGGGCGCCCGGCTCGGGCGAGTGGCTCGAGGTGAGCTCGTGCTCGAACTTCCGCGACTTCCAGGCGCGCCGCGCGAGCATCCGCTACCGCCCCGCGCCGGGCGCCCGGCCCGAGCTGGTGCACACGCTCAACGGCTCGGGCCTCGCGCTCCCGCGCGTGCTGATCGCCGTGCTCGAGACCTACCAGCGCGCCGACGGCAGCGTCAGCGTGCCCGAGGTGCTGCGCCCCTACGTGGGCGCCGACGTGATCGCCGCGCAGGACCCTACATGAGGTCGAGGAAGCGCGGCGCCCCTCGGCGCACGATGCGCTCGGCGGCGAGCACATCGTAGAGCGTCGCGTCCTCGACGTTCACCTCGGGCACGAAGATGCCCTCGATGCGCACCCAGTCGCCGGTCTCCGCCTCCACGGGGTCCACGGAGCGGACCAGCAGGCGCCGCCCCTCGCCGTCGGCCACCTCGAGCAGTGTCCCGTGCGGCAGGAACTGCATCCGCGCGATCCGCCCGACGATCTTGACCCGGTGCTGGTAGTATTTGTCCGGGCGTGCGTTGATGCTCGCGATCGACGGCGCGCAGCCCGCGAGCGGGAGCACCAGCGAGACGACGAGCAGGCAGGCGCGGAGCCGCATGGCGGCTGCGGGCCGGTAGCACGCGATCTCTGGAAAAGCAAAGCGCGCCCCGCCGCTTGACGTCACCGGTCCGGCCTCGTAGGTTCAGGGTTTTCGAGAAGGAGGATCTCCGCATGAAGGCAGCCACCCCGCTGGCGGTCGCGGTCCTGGCCGTGTCCCTCGGCATCGTCCCCGCGGTCCGGGCCGCCGACGACGGCAAGGTCGCCACGGTCGGCGAGCACGCCATCACGCGCGCCCAGCTCGAGCAGCACGTGCGCCCCAAGCTGATCGAGCTCGAGAACCAGCGCTACGAGACGCTGCGCGAGGGGCTCGACGAGCTGATCGCCGAGGAGCTCGTGAAGCAGGAGGCGAGCGCGCGCAAGACCACGCCGGCGGAGCTCGAGAAGCAGGAGGTCGCGGCCAAGGTGGCCGAGCCGACCGACGACGAGGTCCAGAAGGTCTACGACGCCAACAAGGGGCAGCTCGGGAGCCAGACGCTCGAGCAGATCAGGCCGCGCATCGTCGAGTACCTGAAGCAGCAGGGCATGGAGCGGCGGCGCCAGGCCTTCGTCGACGAGCTCAAGAAGACGCACAAGACGACGGTGGCGCTGCGTCCGCCCGTGATCGAGGTCGCCGCCGCCGGCCGCCCGGAGCGCGGCGGCGGCGCCAAGGCGCCGGTCACCATCATCGAGTTCTCGGACTACCAGTGTCCGTTCTGCGGGCGGGCCGAGGGGGTCGTCGACGAGGTGATGAAGCACTACGGCAACAAGGTGCGGCTGGTCTACCGCGACTTCCCGCTCCCCATGCACCCGCAGGCGCGCCCGGCCTCCGAGGCCGCGAACTGCGCCAACGCCCAGGGCAAGTTCTGGGAGTACCATGCCGCGCTGTTCGCCAATCAGACCGCGCTCGACGAGGACAAGCTGAAGGAGTACGGGAAGAACGTGGGCCTCGACGCGGCCAAGTTCGAGCAGTGCCTCAAGGACAAGCCCTTCAAGGCGGCGATCGACAAGGACGTGGCCGACGGCGAGAAGGTGGGCGTCAACGGCACGCCCGCCTTCTTCATCAACGGGCGGATGCTCTCCGGCGCGCAGCCCTTCGACAAGTTCAAGGAAGTGATCGACGAGGAGCTGACGGCGAAGGGCGTGTCGTCGTCCTAGGATTCGGGCGGGCCGCTCAGCGCCGGCTGGCCGGCTTCCCGCTGCCCGCCGTCGCCCAGCCCTTGGCGCCGGTCTGCCCGCCCGAGCTCGCGCTCAGCCAGCCCTTGGCCGCGGTGCCCTGGCCCGAGCGCGCCGTCGCCCAGCCCTTGGCGCCGGCGGAGCCCGCCTGGCCGTGCGCGTCGCCGGCGTCGGCCCACGCGCTCTTGCCGCCGCTCGTCGAGGATAAGCCGCCCGAGGAGAGATGGCTCGTCAATGAGTCGCGCACGTTCCGCGCGGTCGTCGCGCTGCTCGCCTCGGCCGCGGAGACGCTGCTGCCGACCCCCTGGGCGGCGGACAGCTCGCCCAGCGTCTGCGCCCACGCGGGGGCCTGAAGGAGGAGGGCGATTCCCAGGGTCGTTCCGAGCGCCGTCAGCGTCCGCATCGCCTCATTGTCGGCAGACTCCGCGCCTCGCTCAAGCCCGCGCCCGCGCCGGCGGGCGCCGTGCGGGCGCGCATGCGCCCTTTAGCTCGGGCGCCGTCGCGTGTAAGAGATGAGGCGCCCGTCGGGAGGGGTGGCCGAGCCCGGTTGAAGGCAGCGGTCTTGAAAACCGCCAGGGTCGCAAGCCCTCGGGAGTTCGAATCTCCCCCCCTCCGCCAATCATTTAAGGTCCCGATTCTAGCGGCGCATCCCCGTGCGCGAGACGCGCGGTCGAGGTGATGAGAGCCTCTCCGCTACGGTGCCGTCCGCGTCGTGAAGGGCAGGCCACTCTGGCAAGGTCGGCTGCTGCGACGACGACGAGGGGACCGCGCCGTCGTCTACTTCGGGGAGCCGACCCGCTCGGGCTGCGTGTAGCTCGCCCTCGCTTCCACCCAGCCGGCGGAAGCACGGCAAACGCTAAGTCGGCGTTGTGAGCCTTCCGCGCCGCCCGTCTGACCCGTCGCCTCTGCGACCGTAGCGAAGTAGCATGCGGACCGCGCGCGGCGGGGCGAGGCGAAGGGGAGGATGCAGAGCCCGATCCCCGGAGGTCACTCGAGCCGCGAGGCGCTGACACAGCCGCTGCAGCCCTCGCGGCGAGGGGCGCGCGTGGCACCGCCAACACGGAATTGTGTCAGCCGTGGCGCGCGCCCGCCGGGCCGCCCGGGATGGACGCCCGTTTCTCAAGCGACGAGCGATGCGGGGCCTGATGGCCTCTCCCTTGCTCGTCCCCGGCGCCGACAACCGGCGCGAGCGAGGCATCTCGGCGCGCAGGGGAGGGACTCTCATGACGCTTCACGATTCGGACAGGAAGCGTCGCGGCGCACGCGCCTACGGCATGCTCGCGACGGAAACGGCAGGGCGGCTGCTGCGGGGGTTCGGGAGGCAGGCTGCGGGGCGCGCGCCGATTCTCGCGCTGCTCGGCGTCGTCGCCGGCATCCTCCTCGGGGCGCGCCCCGTGCGGGCCGCCACGGTGACGCTCCCCTCGGGGGGGGATTCATACATCGACGCGGGCTCCCCCAACACGAACAACGGCACCACCCATCACATGCTCGTGTACTCCGAGCTCAACAAGTCTAAACGGGGGACCATCCAGTTCGACCTGTCGTCGATCCCGGCGTGCGTGTCGGTCACCTCCGCCACCCTGCGGATCAGCATCGAGACCGTGGGGGCCTCCTCGCGGATCTACGGAGCTCACCGGGTGACGGCGAGCTGGACGGAGACCGGCGTCACCTGGCGGAGGCGGAACGGCACGACCTTGTGGACGAGCGCGGGAGGCGACTTCGTCGCCGCGCCGACCGATACCGTCCCGACGGGGACGACGAAAGACGTGTTCCTCGAGTGGGATGTGACTCCCGACGTCGCCGCATACGTCGCCGGCACGGCGGGCAACTTCGGCTGGATCGTGAAGGACGAGGCGGAAGGCGTGGGCAAGATCCAGTT
>JBKPBB010000176.1:0-4925 GCA_046744245.1 Thermodesulfobacteriota bacterium | reverse complement strand
GGGGGGCGGAGTCGTCATGGAAGGGCGGGACATCGGCACGGTCGTCTTCCCGGACGCGCGCGCGAAGTTCTACCTGACGGCCGATGCGCGTACGCGCGCCGCCCGGCGCGCGGCCGAGCTCCGCGCCGCGGGCGAGACGATCGACGAGGCCGCGCTCGCCCGCGAGCTCGCGGAGCGCGACCGGCGCGACGCTGGGCGCGCGCACTCGCCGCTGCGGCCGGCCGCCGATGCCGTCGTCCTCGACACGACCGCCCTCACCCTCGAGGACGTCGTCGAGGCGATGGAGCGGGTCGTCCGCGAGCGCGGCGGCACGACCTGAGCGAGGGAGGAACGGCCAGCGCCTGCGGCGTCGCGAGCACGCGGCGTCAGACGCCGGCGCGATGTGGTGCGCGGGATCCAACCCCGCGAAAAGCTTTTGTCTTCGCTCTTGAAACCCCCGGGGGACGGGAGTATGCAATGACGGTTCGCCCGCGTTCCGCAGAATCCCGCCCACAGGGGGTAGCGCCTTGATGCCCGAGACGACGAAGCAGCCCGATCGCGAGATCGGCGCCGAAGAGGACTTTGGTGCCCTCTTCGAGCGGAGCCTGAAGCAACCGAAGCAGGGCGAGGTCGTCACGGGCCGGGTGGTGCTCGTCGGGCGCGACGCCGTCACGATCGACATCGGCTACAAGTCCGAAGGGACCATCCCGATCCACGAGTTCACCACGCGCGAGGGCGAGCTCACCGTGCACGAGGGCGACGAGGTCGACGTCTACTTCGAGGCGAGCGACACCGAATCGGGCGACATCGTCCTCTCGCGGCACAAGGCGGAGCAGTTCAAGGTCTGGCGCGAGATCGAGAAGGCCTACGAGCGCGACGGCGCGGTCGAAGGGACGATCGTCAGCAAGGTGAAGGGCGGGCTCAAGGTGGACATCGGCGTGGCCGCGTTCCTCCCCGGCTCGCACGCCGACCTCCGGCCGACGCGCAACCTCGATCGCTACATCGGCCAGCGCGGGCGCTTCGCCATCCTCAAGTTCAACCGCTCGCGCGGGAACGTGGTGGTGTCCCGGAGATCGGTCCTCGAGCGCGAGCGCACGGCGCTCAAGTCCGAGACGCTCAAGGTGCTGGAGGAGGGCGTCATCCTCGAGGGCACGGTCAAGAACATCACCGACTACGGCGCCTTCGTCGATCTCGGCGGCATCGACGGGCTCCTCCACGTGACCGACATGTCGTGGGGCCGGGTCGCGCATCCCTCCGAGGTCATCAACGTCGGCGAGCGCGTGAAGGTGGTCGTCCTCAAGTACGACCCGGAGCGCGAGCGCGTCTCGCTCGGCATGAAGCAGATCATGCCCGATCCGTGGACGACGATCGCCGAGCGCCTGCCGATCAACGCGCGCATCCGCGGCAAGGTCGTGAGCCTCGCCGACTACGGCGCCTTCGTCGAGATCGAGAAGGGCATCGAGGGCCTGATCCACGTCTCGGAGATGTCCTGGACCAAGCGGGTGACGCATCCCTCGAAGGTGCTCGAGGTGGGCCAGGAGGTCGAGGTCCAGGTGCTCGACATCGACCCCGCCAACCGCCGCGTCTCGCTCGGGCTCAAGCAGACCGAGCCGAATCCCTGGGAGCTGGTGCGCGTGAACCACCCGGTGGGCTCGAAGATCCGCGGCAAGATCAAGAGCATCACCGACTTCGGCCTCTTCGTCGAGGTGGAGGAGAACATCGACGGCCTGGTGCACGTCTCCGACCTCCACTGGACGAAGAAGGTGAAGCACCCCTCGGAGCTCTACAAGAAGGGCGACGAGGTCGAGGCGGTCGTGCTCGGCATCGACGTGGACAACGAGCGCATCTCGCTCGGCATCAAGCAGCTCACCGAGGATCCGTGGACGCAGGTGCCCAAGCGCTACGCGCCCGGCACGCGCGTCAGGGGCCCGGTCACGAGCGTCACCGACTTCGGCGTGTTCGTCGAGCTGGAGGAGGGGATCGAGGGGCTGGTGCACGTCTCGCAGCTCTCCACCGAGCGCGTCGACAAGCCGTCCGCGCTCTTCAAGCCGGGCGACGCGGTCGAAGCGGAGGTCACCAGCGTCGACCCGCGCGAGAAGCGCATCGGCCTCTCCGTCAAGGCGCTGCGCAAGAGCGAGGAGCGCGCCGACATGGAGGCCTACCTGGCGCGCGAGCGCGACGGCGGGCGCTTCTCGCTCGCGGACGTGATGCCCGAGGCCGAGAAGCAGAAGGGCTAGCCGGCGGTGGCCGGGGGCGCGGGGGCGGGGCCCGAGGGCATGGCGCGACGACACCCGATCCTGCGCGCGTTCACCATCCTGGCCGTCGTCACGGTGGCGGCGATGGCGCTGGTGGCGGGGGTCGCCGTGTTCGGGGGCGGCCTCGGCGAGCGCCCGCTCTTCGGCAACGTGGTGGGCGTGGTCGAGCTGCGCGGCGTGATCCAGGACGCCGCCGACCTGGTCGAGGCGCTCGAGCGCTTCCGCACCAGCGAGGCGACCGTCGCCGTGGTGCTGCGCATCGACTCGCCCGGCGGCGCCGTCGCCCCCTCGCAGGAGATCTACGACGAGGTGCAGCGCCTGCGTGAGGGGGGCAAGCCCGTCTTCGCCTCGCTCGGCAACGTGGCCGCATCGGGTGGCTACTACGTCGCCTCGGCCGCGAACAAGATCCTCGCCGATCCGGGCACCATCACGGGCTCGATCGGCGCCATCATGAGCGTGCCCTACTACGCGCCGCTCGCCGACAAGCTCGGCATCTCCGAGGAGACGGTGAAGAGCGGGCGCTACAAGGACACCGGGCACCCGCTGCGCAAGCTCACCCCCGAGGAGCGCACGCTTCTCCAGGGGATGGTGGACGACGTGCTCGGGCAGTTCATCGAGGCGGTGGCGCACGGCCGCAACATGACGCCCGCGCAGGTGCGCGCGCTCGCCGACGGACGCATCTTCTCGGGCACCCAGGCGCTCGCCGCCGGCCTGGTCGATCAGCTGGGCGGGCTCGAGTCCGCGACGCGGGAGGCGTGGAGGGAGGCGAAGCAGCCGGGCGAGCCGCGCGTGTGGCGCGTGCGTCTGCGCCGGCTGCCCTGGCTCCTCCAACTCGTCGGCGAGACGCTCCTGCCCGCGGCGCGCGAGACGGCGGGCGGCCTCTTCTTCCTCTACCGGGGGCCGTCCCCCCAATGAGCCCGAGCATGACCAAGCGCGACCTGATCGACGAGGTGCTGAAGCTCTTCCCGCGCTTCTCGCGCCGCGACGCCGAGGTGATGGTCAACGCGGTCTTCGACAGCATGGCCCAGGCGCTCACGCGCGGCGAGCGGATCGAGATCCGCGGCTTCGGCAGCTTCGTCGTGAAGCACCGCCAGGCGCGCGAGGGGCGGAATCCCAAGACGGGCGCGCTGGTCTCCGTGCACGCCAAGCGGGTGCCGTTCTTCAAGGTGGGGAAGGAGCTCCGGCTCCGCGTCGACGGCAAGCCGTGGACCGCCGCCGACTCCGACGAGGCCTGAGAGCGCCCGAATCAACCGCCGCCGACGGTGCAGACCTGCGGCGGCATCCAGCCGCAGTGCTCGTACACCCAGACCAGCACGGGAGGACCGCATGGAGATCCTGTGGGCGCCCTGGCGGATGACCTACATCGGCGCCGCCAAGGAGAAGCGGGAGTGCATCTTCTGTGCCGCGCTCTCGGGTGTCGCGCGCGAGCGCCTCGTCCTCGGCACGACGGGGCATAGCCTGGTCATGCTGAACCGCTACCCGTACCAGAACGGGCATCTCATGGTGGCGCCCCGCCGCCACGGGGCCGACCTGCCGTCGCTCCCCGCGGCCGAGCACGGCGACCTGGCCGAGACGCTCCGGCGCGCGCTCGCGTCGCTCGAGAGCGCTCTTCACCCCGAAGGCTTCAACCTCGGCATGAACCTCGGCACGTGCGCCGGCGCGGGCGTCCGCGACCATCTCCACTGGCACATCGTGCCGCGCTGGGCGGGCGACACGAACTTCATGCCGGCCGTGGGTGACGTGCGCGTGATGCCGGAGCACCTGCTGGCGACCTACGACCGTCTCAAACCCGCCTTCGGCTGGCTCGCGTGAGCGCGTGGATTGTGCCGCGCGCGTGGCGGTGCGTATAATCGCGTGCACTTCTCTCGAACGGGGGACTCGCTTGTGCCCGATGCCGGAACGTCGCGAACGTTGGGGGAGCTCAGGGCTGCGGGATACCGGGTGCTCCCGGTCCGCGAGGAGATGCGAAAGAACCTCCTCGCCCGTCTCGGGCGTGGGGAGCGCATCCTCCCCGGCATCATCGGCTTCGACGACACCGTCATCCCCGAGATCGAGAACGCCGTGCTCGCCGGGCACCACATGGTGTTCCTGGGCGAGCGCGGGCAGGCGAAGAGCCGGGTCATCCGCGGCCTGACCTCGCTCCTCGACCCGCTCGTGCCGGTGATCGCCGCCTGCCCGATCAGCGACAACCCGTTCGCGCCCATCTGCCGCGAGTGCAAACGGCGCCTGGCCGCCGAGGGCGAGGCGCTCGCGATCGCGTGGATCGGGCCCGACGAGCGCTACGGCGAGAAGCTCGCCACCCCCGACGTCTCGATGGCCGATCTGGTGGGCGAGATCGACCCGATCAAGGTGGCCGAGGGCCGCTACCTGGCCGACGAGGAGACCATTCACTACGGCCTCATCCCGCGGACGAACCGCGGCATCTTCGCCATCAACGAGCTCCCCGACCTGACCGAGAAGGTCCAGGTCGGCCTCTTCAACCTGATGGAGGAGAAGGACGTCCAGATCAAAGGCTACAAGATCCGCTTGCCGCTGGACGTCGTCATCGTGGCGAGCGCGAACCCGGAGGACTACACCAGCCGCGGGCGCATCATCACCCCGCTGAAGGACCGCTTCGACGTCCAGATCCGCACCCACTACCCGCGCACGATCGAGGACGAGATCGCGATCATGGAGCAGGAGATGCCGGTC
>JBKPBB010000379.1:0-2140 GCA_046744245.1 Thermodesulfobacteriota bacterium | reverse complement strand
GCGAGCCGTTCGTCGTGCTGCGCGGCGAGCAGGCGCCGCCCGAGCTGCGCGAGGTGCGGGGCACCAACCGCTGCGCCATCGGCTGGCGCTGGGACGCCGCCTCGGGTCAGGCGATCGTGGTGACGGCCATCGACAACCTCGGCAAGGGAGCGTCGGGCCAGGCGGTGCAGTGCCTCAACGCGATGCTCGGCCTGCCCGAGACGACGGGGCTCGAGGCGCCCGCGCTGGTGCCTTGAAGCCGCTCGGCGCCTCTCGGCGCCGGCCTGTCTAACTCATCCGGGGGCCCGTCCGCTGCTCGCGCGCTGCGCGCGCTGTGCTGCTCCGATGCCCCCGGACCCCGTCGGCCAAGACGGCGCCTCTCGGCGCCGGCCTCCCTACTCCCCGCCGAGGAGGTAGAAGCTGCCGACCAGCGCGAAGATCGCGTTGGCGGCCCACGCCGCCAGTGCGGGCGGGAGCGAGCCGGTCTGGCCGAGCGGGCGGGTGAAGGCGACCAGGAAGAAGTAGGCGAACCCCACGGCGAATCCGACGCCGACGCTCGCTGCGAAGCTGGTGACGCGCGTCCCGGCCGCGGTGAGTGGCACGGCGAGCAGCATCATGATCAGGCTCGCCGCGGGATAGGCCAGCTTGAGATGCAGGTCGACCAGGCTCTCGGACGTGTCGACGCCCTTGCGGCGCAGGTCCTTGATCTGGCGGCGCAGCATGCCGTAGCTCAGCTCCTCGGGCTCGACCGACACCGCGCGGAAGTCCTCGAGCGTCTCGGGGATGGTGAAGCCGGGCGGTGCGGCCCGCTCTTCGCGCGCGCCGTTCGCGGCGAACTCGAGCGTGCGCGCGCCGGAGAGCTGCCAGCGCGCGCCGTCCCAGACGGCGGACTCGGCCTCGATCAGGCGGGCGAGTCGGAAGTCGTCGTCGAGCTGGTAGACGGCGAGGCCCCAGAGCGTCTTCTTGCGCGGCGACACGCGGTCGATGTTGTAGAAGCCGGCGCGTCCGTGGAACCAGACCTCGCGCCCTGCGAACACGCTCGCCGGGCCGCGCCCCTTGATCTCGAGGTTCTCGATCTCGTGCCAGCGGTGCGCGCTGTACGGCACCACGGCCTCGTTCCACGCGAAGGCGCCGGCGCTGATCAGGGCGGCGAGGCCGAGGAGCGGCGCCACGATCTGCCACACGCTGACGCCGCAGGCGCGCAGCGCGACGAACTCGTTCTGGCGCGCCAGGAGCCCCAGGCCGACGAGCGCGCCGACCAGCACGGCGAACGGTGTCACCTGCGTCACCACCAGCGGCAGCTTGAAGACGAAGTAGCGCACGATCGTCGAGCTCGCGACGTCGTGGCGCAGGAAGCCGTCCAGGCGGTCGAAGAACTCGGCCGTGATGTAGATCACGACGAAGGCCGCCAGGCTGAGCGCGAACGCCGCCAGAAACTCGCGCACGAGATGGCGGCCGACGACGGGGAGCAGGAGGCGCCCGGGCACTCTCACGGCGCCACCTCCGCGCCGAGCCGCCCGAGCAGCCGGTCGCGCAGCGCGGCGAGCGCGCTCTGCATGCGCTCGAGCTGGACCAGCGTCCGCTCGCGGGCAGCGCGCTCGAAGAGGTAGAGGCCGACCGCCGCGAAGATCGCGTTCGGGAGCCAGAGCCCGACCACCGCGGGCAGGAGCCCCTGCTCGGCGAGCGCCTGCCCCATCGAGAGGAGGACGTAGTAGGTGAAGATCATGACCAGGCTCAGGGTGAAGCCGCGCGAGCGGGCGGCGCGGACCGGCTGCACGCCGAGCGGCACGGCGACGAGCGCGAACACCACGCAGGCGAAGGGGATCGAGAACTTGCGATGGTACTCGACCAGCTCCGGGAGGACCTGCTGCCCGGCCGCGCGCTTGGCGGCGATCGCGCGCCCGAGCTGCCCGAGGGTCAGCTCCTTCGGGTCGCGCTCCCGCTGCCGCGCGCCCTCGATCATCTGCCGCAGGTCGAGGTTGACGTCGTAGAACTCGAAGTGGGTCTGGTACTCCGTGCCTGCACGTCCGTCGGTGGTGTGGATGAAGCCATCGCGCAGGCGGTGCGTGACCGCCTGCGTCGCCGGGTTCGAGACCATGGCCCCCTCGCGCGCGAAGATCGCATTGTGCTGGGTGTTGTCGCGCTCGTCGGAGATGAGCAC
>JBKPBB010000190.1:0-6565 GCA_046744245.1 Thermodesulfobacteriota bacterium | reverse complement strand
AGTCGAGGCTGGTCCAAGCCTGATCCCCGGCTGAGAACCGCCGGGTTCGGCGTCGTCGTCCATCCGTGCGCCTTCTCGCGAACACGCTTGTCCGCGGGTCGGGAAGGGACGGGTCATCGTCGAGGCGACGTGCCCTTGACTTAATAGCGATCTACCTAACCCCTATGCTGGTCCCGAGCACTGGTCCATGACCTGCCGAGGACCCTTGTGTCGGAGCGTTACGCAGTTGCCGCGCGTACCACATGGCGAGGGGCACGCCGCACCCCGAGCGCCTGGACTTTTCCGTGGCATCACCGTTGCAATCGCTCGTCCTAGGAAGGCGATGATGCCGCAGCGGAGCCCAAGGTCTCGCCCGCAGCCAACCGGACGCCATCAGCGCGGCGGCGTGCCGTTGAAGGCGATGTTGCCGCTGATGGTCCTGGGCCTCGCACGCGCCAGCACTCTCGTCGCGGGCACCGAGACGCGCGCGCCCCAAGATTCCCCTGGCGCCTTCGCATCGGCGGATACGAGGGGCGCCGTCCCCGCCCGCTCCGACCAGCCCTGCTTTCCCGTCTCAGTAGAGGTGCGGACTGAGGAGCATGACGGATCCGTTGCTACCGGCTGGGCGTCCATCGATCGGACGGCCCACTTCGAGGGACGCACCTGCCAAGTCAAAGGCTGGGCGACCATCAACTCCTGCGGGCGGACGATCACTGCCTACTTGGCGAACTGCCCCGACGGTGCGTTCACGTTCACGAAGACGGCAGCTGACTGCTACTCCGTGCTCGGCTGCAGTGACCGCCAAGACGGCGCAGCAACTGCGGCCCCCAGGTGACGACGCACGCCCGCACGTCGCTTGAGACTCGCGCGGTGGCCTGGCATCCGGTGTGATGATGGCGAGACGCACTGGCGCGCAACAGACGGGTCGTAAATCAACCGAACGCAGCCGAGTCGGGAAACAGAAGACGAAGCCCCGCAAGACTCCGCGGAGCGCAACCCCTCGGCCGAAGCGGGCCGCCGTGTCGGCAGCCGATGGAGCGGAGGTCATCCGCACGATCCGCGAATCGAGCGTCGAGCGCACCGGCCAGAGTGCATCTCGCGCTGAGACTCGAGTGCTCGGAGCGCCCACGGGAGGCCACCCGTCGGTCCCCACGTCGCCGACATTTCCGCCGCCTGGGTGGTGTTGGACTCCTGGTGGAATTCGGCTCTCGCTGGGCGCGCTTACGATCGATGCGGAGCGGGCCGAGGTCGAGAAGGGCGCACTGAAGGCGATGCTTTCTGTCCGCCGTGGCGACGAGCTGCTCTACCGCGAGCGCGTGAACTTCGACTGGGTAGGCGGGCGAGACAAGTTCGTACGTAAGGCCGCCCGAGCTCTAGCGACAGCCCGGGTCACGACTCACGGCGCTCTCAATGAGGCTCTTTTGGTCGAGATGGGCAAAGCGCTCCGAACACGGCCGGCGAAGCCGCCGACGGGTGCGGCACCCGAGACGGGTCGATGCGTTGGCGCCCAGCCCGACACGCGGTGACGCCCCACAGCGCTCGGGAACAAGGATAGGTCGAGACCGGCTCCCGCCGATCCAGGGACCCACCGCAGTCGAAACGTTCATCCTCGATTCATCTGCCCGCAGCCTTGACTTGATAGGTGAGGCCGCATGCCGATCCTCGTGTCCTGCTGGCATTGCAAGCGGGCGGTCTTGATGGCCCCACGCTTGACCGAGCGCGAACTCGTCTGGCTCTGGGATCATCTCGGGGGGTGTGCCCCCGACGATCCGTCCATCGGGCTGGGCGTGGGGAACATCCTGCGGCACTTCCGGGTGGTCGAGATCGAGGGGAGCGCGGGAACAGATCGCGCGGCGCGAAATGGAGGGCGGTATGCACGATGACGATCTCGACGGTGGGGGGCGAGGGCCACTTTGGCGGCTCCTCGGCGTGGCGATCTCGGTGATGCTCGTGAGTGAGTACATCATCCTCGGGGCCACCACGCTTGCTCTACGTGCGCTACTCGGCGTTGCAGCCGGCGCGTGGAGGCGGCTATTGCCGCCGCGCGACCGTCCGCGCGACGCGGCCATGCCCGGGGCCGAGGCGGCGTAGCCTCTCCCTCCTGTTCCAGCAAACGCGCCCGTTGTCCAGGACGGCGCCAGGTCGCTCGACCCTCGGCCAGGTATTCGGGGGGTGCGCTATCGGGAGGCCGCAGCGGGGACCGGCACGGGCGGGTCGGGCGCGCGCCGATTCGCGCTCACCGGCGCTGTCGTCGTGGGCTTCTCGCGGCGCGCCGTCGCCTCGCCTCCGCCCATCGAGCAGCGACCGGAGAGCGCCGCGCCCTCGTGCACGACCAGGCTCGCCGTGGTGACGCTGCCCTGCACGCGGGCGGACGCGCGAAGCTCCAGCCGCTCACGGGCGGTCACGTCGCCGGTCACCCCGCCCTCGATGACGATCGAGGTGCCCGAGATCTTCGCGTTCACCACTGCGCCCTCGCCGACGGTCAGCGCATCCTGCGCGGAGATCTCCCCCTCAACCTGGCCGTCTATCCGTGCCGTCCCTTCGAGCACGAGCTTGCCGTTGACCTTTGTTCCCCTGCCCAGGAACGTGTCGATCCCCCCGGGACCGACGAGCTGGCTCGTGTTCCGCTCCCGCTCGAACATCGCAACCTCCCGCGGCGCATTCCCGTCGACCGGCATGGCGGGTGCGGGGACCGCGCGGGGCGCCCCCGTCCCTCCGTCACGATCCCGTCCGAACAGCGCCATGAGCTCGTGCCCCTGGGACAGCAAGTTCGGGGCCGGCCTGCGCCTGGGATGAGGCCGCGCCGGGTAGTGCCGGACATCGCCCCGAGCCTGGCATCCTCGCGACACGGGCGAACAGAAGCGTGCGCCTGGCCTCGCCCTAGGGGACCGGCGTAGGGACCTCGCCCCAGGGAACCGTACACCGACCAGCCGGTCGGCGTGGAGGCCTACGGAGCGAGGCAGGGCATCCCGCCGCAGACGTCGACCACGGCGCCGTTCGCCTGCAGGAACTCCGACTTCTGCGTGCGCGCGCTCGGCTGGCTGCGCGGGTCCTCGTGGGGATCGTGACCTCCCGGAGGCGGCGTGTTCGTGGTCGGCGGTGGGCAGGTGCAGTCCGCGTCAGCCGGCGGGTTCGGGCAGCTCTCCGGGGTGCTGCAGCCATGGTCCCAGACCACGAGAGCCGATCCCGCGAACGGGAAGGTCGGGATGGCCGGGATGCCGAAGAACGGGGTCACGTCCGTCGACCGCCCCTCCGTCAGGGCGGGCTGGTAGATGCTCGCGCCGATCGTCCGTGCCTCCACCTCGGTCTGGACGTTCGCCACCTGGTGGTCGCCGAAGGCCTCGTGGATGAGGATCGTGTGCGCCGGTGTGTTCGGCAACGGATCGGTGGTCATGTGGTGCGCGGAGCCGCTCGGCTCACCGCGGTCCCAGAGCATTTGAATCAGGGAGAAGATGAGCGGCCGCTCGAGCTCGTGGGGATATGCGGGGTAGAGCACCGCCGCGAACGAGCCGAAGTCCGAGCTCCGGGTCACCAGCGTGCTGAAGGTGATGGCCGGTACGCCGAGGACGCCGCGGGTGATGTCCTGGGCGAACTCCATGACGAGGCCGCCGAGGATCCCGCCCTGGCTGTTCCCGTCGTAGAACACGTGGCTCGTGTCGATCACCGGGGCGCCGAAGGCGTCCTGGAACGCCGGATTGCTCGCGAAGCCGGCCGGGTGGATCAACAGGCGCGCCAGGAAAAGCTGGTCCACGACGCTTTGCTGGACGCGGTCGGTGAGCGTCGGAAAGTTCGAGAGGTCGCCCAGGATCGTGAGCGTGTTCGGGATGTCCTCGGTCGACATGCCGATCCAGTTCGTGGCGCAGAAGACGAAGTTGTGCTCGTTGGCCATCGACTCGACGTTGCTGGCGTTCACCTCGCTGTTGGTGCCGAACAGGCCGTGCCCGTAGAGCGAGGGCCGGGCGGGGGTAGCGCTGGCGGTGGCGTTGGCGAGCGCCGTGCGCGGGATGATGCAGATGAACGGCGCCTGCTGCGGGGTCGGCTGGTGGAGGGGGAGCCCGTCGAGCCCGAGCACATAGCGCGCGGGCGGCGCGGGCGAGCTCACGTAACGCTCGACGAGATATTGGCCAGTGACCCGGCGGAAGATCTTGTCGTCGACCTCGTTGTCGATCTGGGTGACCGTGAACGTCGGCGCCTGGGTGCCCAGGCGCGCGAAGGCGTCGTCCCGGGCGAAGAGCAGGCGCTCGGAGTTGTTCCGCCGGCTCGCGACCGTGAAGTCCCACGCGAGATAGAGGCTGTGGCGCGGGACGCCGGCGGCCGCCAGGGTGGTGAAGAGGCTTTCCATGTGAGCGCGCCGCGCCTCCTTCACCGGATCGCCCGTCGCTGTGCGGTCGCGGTAGGCGACGAAGTCGGGGTTGGGTGGGATGAGCGCTCCGGTCGAGTCCTTCATCCGCCGCAGCGCGACGATGTAGCGCGTCCGCTCCGCCAGGTTCACCGCCGGGCGGAGGAAGATAGCCCGGGTCGCCTCACTGCTGGCGTTCGAGTCGATCTCCGCCCAGAAGAGGTGATGGGCGAGGGTGTCGGCGTTGACGAGCACGATCGGCGCGTTCGGGTCGAGCGAACGCGCGATGTCGGTGATCGGCACCGCACCGGTCACGCCGAGATCGACCCCCGGCACCCTGAGCACGATCGCCGCGCCCGGGCTGAAGCCGTCGCTGCGGTTGTAGTCGGTGGGATCGATCGGCTTCTCCGAGGCGTTCCGCGGCATCGCCGCCAGGGCGAGGTTCACCCGCCGCCCGGTGCCAGTCGTCGGGTCTGCCTTGGTGAAGTAATCGTTCGGGAACGGATAGAGGCACACGCTCGGATCGAAGAAGTCGCACGGGCAGGTGCAGTCGGCGCTGCAGAGCGCCCCTGCGCCACAGGAGGAGCCGGGCGGGTCGCATTGCTCGCCCGCATCGATGGTCCCGTTGCCGCAGCGCACTGGCAACGTCGTGCTGGTGCTGGTCGTGGTGGTCGTCGCGCCACCGCACGGGTTCGGGCTACAGGTACCCGGCCCCACGTCGATGCCGCCGCCTTGTCGACAGGCGCTCGGGGTCTTCACGACGCACCTTTGGCCCTGCCCTGAGGGAAGACAACACTGGGTGCGGGGCGGGTCGCTCGCGGGACTGCTGCCCCCGCTGGACAGCACGAAAGACATCATGGCGATGAGCGCTACGAGGTACGGCCTCACGACGTCTGTCATACCGGCTCCTCGGCTCAGCGGCACGTTCCACACTCGCTTCGGCGTCTCCGAAAGTAATCCGGGCGCTCTCATGCCGACCCGCGCAGTCGAGCACACGCACGAGGGTGAACGAAATCACGTCTCAGCCCCAAAGAGCCCCCAAAAATCGGGGGGCACCCGAATAAGTGGACGGGGGGGACCCCGAACAAGGGACAGGACAACTCAGTCCGGTGCCGCTGAGTCGGCCGCTCAAAGCATGTCGTGGTAGACCGCGCCGTCGGTGAAATACTCGAGGAAGCGGTCGGGCCGCCTGACCAGGCCCGCGCCCCGTGCTACCGTTTGGGCAATGACGCCGGCCCTGCATGCCGCCCGCTGGTGGCACCCCGCGGAGCGCGGCAAGCTCCTCTGCACCCTCTGCCCGCGCTACTGCCTGATCGGCGAGGGGCAGGCGGGCTTCTGCTACGTCCGCCAGAACCGCGGCGGGCAGCTCGTGAGCGCGGGCTACGGGCGGTCGACCGGCTTCGCCGTCGATCCCATCGAGAAGAAGCCGCTCAACCACTTCCTCCCCGGCGCGCGCGTCCTCTCCTTCGGCACGGCAGGCTGCAACCTCGGCTGCAAGTTCTGCCAGAACTGGGATATCAGCAAGGCGAAGATCGACCAGCACGCGAGCGAGACCGCCACGCCCGAGGAGGTCGTCGAGCTGGCGCTGCGCACCGGCTGCCAGGGCATCGCCTACACCTACAACGACCCGGTCATCTGGGCCGAGTTCGCGATCGACGTCGCGCGCGCGGCGCGCGCGGCCGGGCTGGTGAACGTGTTCGTGACCGCCGGCTACGTGACCCCCGAGGCGCGCCCCGAGGTCTTCGAGCACATGGACGCGACCAACGTGGACCTGAAGGGCTTCACCGAGGAGTTCTACCACCGCATCACCTTCGGCCACCTGGAGGCCGTGCTCGACACGCTCGTGTGGCTCCGGCGCGAGAGCGCGGTGTGGACCGAGATCACGACGCTGCTCATCCCGGGCCTGAACGACGGCGACGAGGAGATCGGGCGCGAGTGCGACTGGATCCTCGAGTACCTGGGCGCGGACGTGCCGCTCCACTTCACGGCCTTCCACCCCGACTTCAAGAGGATGGACCGACCGCCCACGCCGGCGGCCACCTTGGCGCGCGCGCGTGCGATCGCCCGCGCCCGCGGTCTACGCTACGTCTACGTCGGCAACGTGCACGACGCCGAGGGGCAGACGACCTGGTGCCCCGGCTGCGGCGCCGCGCTCATCGTGCGCGACTGGCACGCGATCGGACGGTATCGGATGGAGGGCGATCGCTGCCTCGACTGCGGGACGGCAATCCCGGGGCGCTTCCATCC
>JBKPBB010000292.1:0-2048 GCA_046744245.1 Thermodesulfobacteriota bacterium | reverse complement strand
GACACCTCGGGCTCGAGCTTGTGGGGCGGGTTCAGGAGCTGGTTGAAGATCTCGCCCGCCCCGGCGCCGAGCATGTCGCGCGTCTTCTTCGCAAAGTCGACCTCGGTCGACCAGGCGAGGTCGCTCGCGTTCCAGCTGCTCGCCTTGCCCTTCTCGTAGAGCGCGAGGAGGTTCTGGCGCCGGAGCGCGTACTCCCAGTCGAAGATGCTGTCCATGCTGACCGGGACGCGCTCGGTCGGGCCGACCTCGGGGATGGGGAGCGGGTTGTGCTGCGTGTAGTTCATGTGGCCGGGCTCTAGCACGAAGCCGGCGGCGCGTCACCGGAGGCGCGGCGTGGCGCGGACCGCGGTTCGGAGATCGCTCGGCCTCTGAGAGCCGCTGGAAATGGGCCGCACCGCTCGCGGCACCACCCGCTGCGCGAGTAGCGCCGCGGAGCGCCGTCAGGCGCGGGGCGCCGGCTTGCGGGCGCGTGCCTCGACCGCCTTCTTGAACTCCTCGACCGAGTCGCGCAGCGCCTTCTGCTCGAACGGAGCGCGGATGAAGCCGGGGACCCAGAAGCCGATCTCGATCGTCTGCGTGCAGGTCGCCTTGGTCCGCTTGCCGGCCGGCTCGAACACGTACGAGCCGTGCACGTCCTTCACGTCGGGGCTCTCGACCAGGTGCCAGCGCCCGCCGCGGGGCGGCTGGTACTCGTAGTCGAGCGTGTAGCGGACCGTCTTGAGCGTCATGTCGAGGTTGAAGGCGACGCGCTTGGGAAGCCCGTCGGGATGGCGCTCGAGCACGCGGCACTCGGTCACCGGACCCGACCACGACGGGTAGGCCTCGAAGTCGATGAGCACCGCGAAGCAGTCGTCGAGCGAGCCCGCGATCTCGACCGAGTAGGATTGGCTGAAGTCGCTCACGGCGGACGCGGACGATAACGGTGCCCTGGGCGCGGGGTCAAGGGTGTTGCCCCGCGCGCGATTCGGGTATGCTCGCTCGCGGCGGCCCGCATGGCGGTCAGGACCATCGAGTGGCGCAATGGACGCGTGGTCATGCTCGACCAGCGCCTCCTCCCCACGCGCGAGGTCTACCGCGTCTACAGCGACCACCGCGAGGTGGCGCGCGCCATCAAGGACATGGTGATCCGCGGCGCCCCGGCGGTCGGCGTGGCCGCCGCCATGGGGATCGCGCTCGGCGCGCGCACGCTGCGCGGCGACTTCGGGCGCCACTTCGCGCGCCTGTGCCGGACCTTCGCCGCCACGCGGCCGACGGCGGTCAACCTCTTCTGGGCGATCGAGCGCATGCGGCGGGTCTTCGCGCGCAACCGCCGCCGCTCCCCGGACACGCTGCGCACGCTGCTCGAGCGCGAGGCGCTCGCCATCCACGACGAGGACGTGGCCGCCAACCGCCGTCTCGGCGCGCACGGCGCGGCGCTCGTCGAGGACGGCGCGACCGTCCTGACCCACTGCAACGCCGGCGCGCTCGCCACCGCCGGCTACGGCACCGCGCTCGGCATCGTGCGCGCCGCGGTCGAGGCGGGAAAGCGCCTCTCGGTCATCGCATGCGAGACGCGGCCCTTCCTGCAGGGCGCCCGGCTGACGGCGTGGGAGCTCAAGAAGGACCGTATCCCGGTGACGCTGGTCACCGACAACATGGCAGGCCACTTGATGCAACGCGGGCGGGTGAGCTGCGTGATCGTCGGCACCGACCGCACCGCGGCCAACGGCGACGTGGCGAACAAGATCGGCACCTACACGCTCGCCGTGCTCGCCAGCCGGCACTCGATCCCCTTCTACGTGGCGGCGCCCATCTCCTCCATCGACTTCGCCTGCCCCGACGGCACGCACATCCCGATCGAGGAGCGCGCGCCGCGCGAGGTGACGCACGTCTTCGACCGCCAGATCGCGCCGAGCGGGGTGCGCGTGGCGAACCCGGCCTTCGACGTGACACCCGCCGAGCTGGTGAGCGCGATCGTGACCGAGCGCGGCGTGGCGCACCCGCCGCTCGCTCGGGCGCTGGCGCGTCTGGTCTCGGCCCCCGAACGCCGCCGTCCGGGCCGCGTGGAG
>JBKPBB010000107.1:0-5041 GCA_046744245.1 Thermodesulfobacteriota bacterium | reverse complement strand
AGCCGAAGCTGGCGCATCTACCGGAGGATGCCGTCGTGCTGGCCTTCGGCGACAGCCTCACCGCAGGAACCGGCGCGACGCGCGAGCACGCCTATCCCGAGCAACTGTCGGCGCTGATCGGGCGCAAGGTGATCAACGCCGGCGTTGACGGCGAAACCACGGCCCAAGGCCGCGAGCGGCTGCCGCGCCTGCTCGAGGAAGTGCGGCCCGCGCTGGTGCTGCTATGCCTCGGCGGGAACGACATGCTGCGGCGGATGGACCGTGCCGCGATGCGCGAGAACCTGGCGGCGATGATTCGCGACATCCGCGACCACGCCGCCCAGGTGGTTCTGCTTGCCGTACCCGAGCCGCGGCTGCTGCGCCTGCAGCCGGAACCCGCCTACGAGACGCTGGCGCAGGCTTTCGGGATTCCGCTCGAAGGCGAGGCGATGACGCAGGTGCTGGGCGACCGCCGGCTGAAGTCCGACGAGATTCACCCCAACGCGGAAGGTTACCGGCGCATCGCCGAAGCGGTTGCGCAGCTGCTGCGCCGGGCCGGCGCGATCTGATGCGCCTCGGTCGGGCTGGCGACCGTCGTTGCGGAGACCTTCCCCGCTCCCCTCTTGCATGATCCGGCCGCCTGGGCGAAGGAGCGGAGCATGAGCGTCGAACTCAACGGCGTGGCGCACGTCCAGCTCACGGTGATCGATCCGAAGGGCATCCCGTTCTGGGAGCGGCTCTGCCACTTCCTCGAGATGAAGACGCTCATCAAGGGCGACGACATCGTGTACTGCATCGGGAGCCGGACCGGGATCCTCGTGCGCGCGGACCCGGAGGCGAGGAGCCGCAGGCCCTTCGACCAGCGCCGTGCGGGGCTCCACCACCTCTGCCTCCGGGCCCGCCAGCGGGAGGACGTCGATGCGATTCATCGTTTCCTCGTCGACGAGCTCGGCGCGCGGATCGTCCACCCCCCCGAGGATGCGCCGCATTTTGCGCCCGGCTACTATTCCGTCCTCTTCGAGGACCCGGACGGGATCCGCGTCGAGGTGAACCACGTTCCGGGCAAGGGGCACCTCGGGCCCGAGGGCCGGCTCGGTCCGGGAGGCGCGGGCCCGGCGGAGGGGTACGGAGCGGACGGCCTCAAGGGCGGTCGCGGGAAGGGGGGCTGAGGCATGGTCGAGGCCACGATCAGCTACCTCGCGGCGATGCCCGAGCGGCCCTTCTTCTTCCTGTACGATCCACCCCCGGGCACGCCCTGGCGGAACACCCGGGGCGATCGGCGCCCGATGCCGATCCGCGACGCCCGGCAGCTCGACCCGCCGCCGTCGCTCGACCGGGAGGGGTTCACGCTCGCGCGCCACGTGACCGCGGTCGAGGATCTCTACGACGAGCAGGCGGTGAAGAGCGCGTACTACCGCGAGCTCGAGACGCTGGTGAAGGACGTGACCGGCGCGGCGCGCGTCGTCGCCTTCGACCACAACCTGCGCTCCGCCGCGCGGGCCGGAAAGGGGGAGGACGGCGTGCAGGGACCCGTCCGCTACGCCCACAACGACTACACGGAGCGCTCGGGGCCGCAGCGGGTCCGGGACCTGTTCGGCGGAGAGGCGGAGCGCCTGCTCCGCGGCCGGTTCGCGGTCATCAACGTCTGGAAGCCGATCCGCGGTCCCGTCGAGCAGGCGCCGCTCGCGGTGTGCGACGCGCGCACGATCCGCGCCGAGGACTTCGTTCCGACCGATCTCCGCTATCGCGATCGCACCGGGGAGATCTACTCGCTCCGGTGGAGCCCGACGCACGCCTGGTTCTACTTCTCGCGCATGGCGGCCGACGAGGCGCTGCTCCTCAAGTGCTTCGATTCGGCGCCCGCCCGCGCCCGCTTCACGGCGCACAGCGCGTTCGACGATCCCGGCGCTCGGCCGGATGCCCCCGTGCGGGAGAGCATCGAGGTGCGGACGCTCGCGTTCTTCGCGGAGGCCTGAGAGGGTGGCACGGAAGATCCTGGGCGTCGTCCTCGCGCTGCTGTTCCTCTTCGCCGGCGTGCCGAAGCTCCTCGGCACCGCGCAGATGGTCGAGGCGTTCCAGCAGATGGGCTACTCGCAGACGTTCCGCGTCCTGGTGGGCCTCGCCGAGGTGACGGGTGCCGTCGCGCTGCTCGTCCCGCGAGTTGCGCTCTACGGGGCGGTGCTGCTGATCGGCGTCATGCTCGGAGCGGTCTGGACGGTCCTCAGGATCGGCCAGTCGGTGATCCCGCCGGTGGTGGTCGGCGCGCTCCTGGTCGCGCTCGTCGTGCTGCAGAGCCGCGCGCCGGCGGCGACCGCGGGCTCGCGAGACGAGCCATGAGCGAGGACCGCGAGAAGATGCGCCGCACCACCTCGAGGAGACGGCGGATGGCACCCTGGGCGGTGGAACGGCTCACCGCGTGGGTTACGTGAGCCGTCCCCGAGCGGTCAGAACTTCTCCTTGAACGGACGCACGTCCACCTCCTGCGTCCAGGCACTCGGGTGCTGGTGCGCGATGTGCCAGTACGTCTCGGCGATCGCCGACGGTTGCAGCATGTCCTCCTTCGGGAGGTCGGGGCGGAGCCGGTGGATGAAGGGCATGTCGATCGCGCCGTCGATGTTCACGTAGGCAACGTGGACGCCCTGCGGGCCGAGGTCGCGCGCCATCACCTGCGCCAGGCCGCGGAGGGCGAACTTCGCGGGCCCGAAGGCTGCCGAGGTGGCGAACGGCTTGGTCCCCGCGGTCGCGCCCGTGAAGAGGATCACGCCCCGTCCCCGGGCGAGCATGGCGGGGACGATCGCCCGCGACCACAGGAAGGCGCCGAACGCATTCACGCGCCAGGTGGTCTCGAACGTGCTGGGCTTGGTCTCCATGAGCCGTCCGAAGGGGCGCATGGCCGCGTTGTAGAGGAGCACGTCGACCTCGCCGAGCTCGCGGCGGATGCGCTCGGCGGCTCGCTCGATCTCGTCCGCCTTGCTCACGTCGGCCGGGACCGCGAGGGCCTTGCCGTCCGCGCGCCCGAGCTCGGTCGCCAGGGCGTCGAGTTTCTCCTGGCCGCGCGCGACGAGCGCCACGGCGTACCGCTCCGCGAAGCGCCGCGCGAGCGCGGCGCCCAGACCGGCGCCGACGCCGACGATCACTGCGACGCTTTGGCTTCGGTCGGTCATTCCACGTGTCCGTCGTCAGCTCGTTCGCGAGGCTGGTCCTTGATTAGGTGGCGGGCCGGCTGAGTCAACCACCCACGCGGGTTGGTAGTGGGGAGTGAGATAGACCGCTTCCCTAGGCGGGCGCCGCCGGCCGGTCACCTCCGCTTGTCGGCGCGTCCCATCCGCTCGGCCATGTCGGCAGGGAAGCCGAACGGCAGGCTGCGCTCGAAGAGGAGCGCGGCCGTCCGGGGCATGCCGCTCCGAGCCGCGAGGAGCGCCTTGTCGATGCGGTTGGTCCCCCAGGAGTTGGCGATGATCTCGGCGGCGAGCGCAGCCACCGACGCGTCGAGCTCGTCGTCGGGCACGCAGCGGTCGACCAGGCCGATCTCGGCCGCGGTGGCGGCGCTGATGCGCCGGCTGGTGAACATGAGCTCCTTGGCCCTGGCGCGCCCGACGCGCTCGGGGAGACGGACCGACATGCCCCACGCCGGAACCAGGCCCCACTGGCCGTGGGTGTCGCCGAGCTGGGCGCTGCCAGCTGCGACGAGGAGGTCGCAGGCGAGCGCGAGCTCCAGGCCGCCGGTGAAGCAGTAGCCGCGGATCCTGGCGATCGTCGGCTTGGGCAACGCCTCGAGCAGGTCGATGGTCTCGGGCTCGTAGTGGCGGCTGGGCGCCGGTTCGCGCGAAGCGATGGCCCCGAGGTCGTGCCCGGCCGAGAACGCGCGTCCGGCGCCGGTGAGCACGACGCAGCCGATGCCGTCGTCCGCGGCGAGCGCCTCGACGTGCCGGCGCAGCGCGACGAACATCGCCGGGTTGAGGGCATTCAGCTTCTCGGGACGGTTGAGCGTCAAGGTGGCGACGCCGCCGTCGTCGTGTCGCAGCACGAGGGAGTCGGCCATGAGTCGCGGCCATATGCCATCGGCCGGTGCGACGCCACCGCCCGGGACCGCGGCGGCTCGCAGCAGGCCGTCGGCGCCGTTCGCCCGAGTATGCTAACAGCACGGGCCAGGAGGTCGATCATGTCGGAAGTGCACGTGAGCGAGCCGGTGGCCGCTTCGGCGGCCAGAGTATGGGAGGTGCTCGGGGACTTCGGGGGCGTCCTCAAGTGGGGCGGCGCGATGCTCCGGAGCTGCACCGTCGAGGGCTCGGGCGTGGGCGCGGTGCGCCGCATCGGGCTGCCGGGGGGTACGGAGATCACCGAGCGCTGCGAGGCCTACGACGCCGCCGGTCGCTCGCTCTCGTACGCGATCATCGGGAAGAGCCCGATCCCGATCAGGAACTACTTCTCGACGGTGAAGGTGGTCGAGGAGGGACCGAACGCGTGCCGCGTCGAGTGGAGGGGGACCTTCGAGCCCGACGGGGTGCCCGAGGCGGAGGCCCAGGGCATGGTGCGCGGCATCTACACGGGCGGCATCGCGGGCGCGCGCAAGCTGCTCGGGGTGTGATCGTCGCGCCCGCCCTGCGGATCTGGCATCGTGACGCCCGTGATGAGCCGCGCCACGCCCCCCGGTGCCGGCGCTCCGCGGTCGAGCGCGCTCGAGCACCCCATCATCTTCTTCGACGGGGTGTGCGCCATGTGCAACCGGTTCGTCGACCTCGTCCTGCGGGCGGACCGGCGGGAGGTCTTCCGCTTCGCCCCCTTGCAGGGAGAGACCGCGCGCGAGCTGCTGCCGCCCCTAGCCGACGACCCGCGGGAATGGTCGATGATCTACCTGGACGAGCGGGGCGTCCACGAGGAGTCGGACGCCTCGCTCGAGGTCTATCGGCGGCTCGGCGGCGTGTGGTGGCTGGCGAGCCTGCTGCGGCTCGTGCCGCGCTTCATTCGGACCCCGGCATACCGGCTCGTCGCCCGCAACCGCTACCGCTGGTTCGGGCGCCGGGACAGCTGTCGCGTGCCGTCCGCGGAGGAGAAGGCGCGG
>JBKPBB010000129.1:0-3560 GCA_046744245.1 Thermodesulfobacteriota bacterium | reverse complement strand
GCCCGCACCCGGGCCCGTGAGCGTGTGGGAGCGGCGCGTGCGTCGCCTGGTTGCGCGCTGCGGGCTCGCCGACGCCGCGGTGCGCCTCACCGTAACGCGCGGCACGGCGGGCGAAGGGCTCGTGCCGGAGGGCCGGGCGCGGCCCACCCTGCTGCTCACCGCGCGGCGCCTGCCGACGCATCTCGGCCCGCGTCAGGCGCACGGCGTGCCGGTCGCCCTTCTCCCTTTCCCGCGTGACGCCGGCCCGCCGTGGGGAGGCTTGAAGCTGGTCGGGCACCCGAGCGCGGTCGTCGGTCGTGTCACCGCCTCACGACGCGGCGCCGCCGAGGGTCTCTACGTGACCGCCGCGGCCGAGGTGACCGAGGCGACCAGCGCGAACGTCTTCCTGGTCGAGCGCGGTGCCCTCGTCACGCCGCCGCGCGGCTCCGGCGTGCTGCCCGGCGTGACGCGGGCGCTCGTGATCGCGCTCGCGCGGCGGGCCGGGTTCCGCGTGCGCGAAGAGCGAGTCACGGTCGCGCGCCTTCGCCGCGCGCGGGAGATCTTCCTGACCGCATCGACCATCGAGATCCTGCCCGTGGCACGTCTCGACGGGCGCGCCGTCGGCGGTGGACGGCCGGGGCCGGTGACGCAGCGGCTCCAGGCGGCCTACGCGGGGCACGTCTCCGCGGCGCTCCGGCGCGCACGCTGACTCGACTTGCCCCGGGCGGAACCGGTATACGTAGCGCAGATGGGGGTGGCGGTCAGGGAGCGCCCGGGAGGGGGTGCGGGGATGAAGCGGCGGAGCCAGCTCTTCGCCGTCAAGCCGGTGGAGGTGCTGCTCGCCGAGATGGAGGGCGAGAACCGGCTGCGCCGCGTGCTCGGGCCCGTCAGCCTGACGGCCCTGGGTGTGGGGGCCATCATCGGTGCGGGCATCTTCGTGCTGACCGGGCTCGCCGCGCACGACAAGGCGGGGCCCGGCCTGATCCTCTCCTTCGTGGTCGCGGGGATCGGCTGCGCGCTCGCCGCGCTCTGCTATGCCGAGTTCGCGTCGATGGTGCCGGTCGCGGGCAGCGCCTACACGTACGCCTACGCGACCCTCGGCGAGCTGTTCGCCTGGATCATCGGCTGGGACCTGGTGCTCGAGTACGCCGTCGCCTCGAGCACGGTGGCGCACGGCTGGTCGCATTACTTCCTCTCGTTCCTGAACATCTTCGGAATCACCCTTCCCGAACGATGGACGGCCACGCCCATCGACATCGACCCGGCGACGCGCCTGTGGATGACGACCGGCTCGTACTGCAATCTGCCCGCCGCGCTGGTCGTGCTCTTCATCACCGTCGTCCTCGTGATCGGCATCCGCGAGAGCGCCGGCTTCAACGCCGCGATGGTGGTCCTCAAGCTGATCGTCGTGCTGCTCGTCATCGGGCTCGGCGCGGCTTACGTGCGGCCGCGGAACTGGCATCCCTTCCTCCCTTTCGGCTGGCACGGGGTGATGCAGGGCGCCTCGTACCTATTCTTCGCCTACATCGGCTTCGACTCGGTCTCGACGCACGCCGAGGAGGCGCGCAATCCGCAGCGCGACGTGCCGATCGGCATCATCACGTCGCTCGCGCTGTGCACGGTGCTCTACATCCTGGTGGCGGCCGTGCTGACCGGCATGGTCCCCTACACCGAGATCAACATCGACGCGCCGGTGGCGGGCGCGTTCGCGTCGCGCGGGCTCCCCGTGGCGGTGTTCTTCATCTCGCTGGGCGCCGTCGTGGGCATCACGAGCGTGCTGCTCGTGCTGCTGCTGAGCCAGGCGCGCGTGCTGCTCGCCATGGCGCGCGACGGGCTCATCCCGCGCGAGTTCTTCGGCGCCGTGCACCCGCGCTTCCGGACACCGCACAAGGGGACGATCTTGACCGGCGCGCTGGTAGCGATCGTGGCCGCGCTCTTCCCGCTCCGCATCCTGGCCGAGTTGGTGAACATCGGCACGCTGATGGCGTTCGTCATCGTGTGCGCGGCGGTCTGGGTCATGCGACGCACGAACCCGCAGCTCCCGCGTCCCTTCCGGACCCCGCTCGTGCCGTACGTCCCCCTCGCCGGCATGGGGATGAACTTCTGGCTCATGTACAGCCTCGGGTGGGAGAACTGGGTGCGGCTCGTCGTGTGGCTGGTGATCGGGCTCGGGATCTACTTCCTCTACGGGCGCAAACGCAGCACGATGGCGCTGCAGCGCGCGGCCGCCTCTAGATGAAGAGCCGCACGAGCGCGTAGCCGCCGACGCCGACCGCGAGGCCGGTGAAGAGGGGCACGCGCTCCGGGTATCCACCCTTCGACGCCGCCCACGCGGCGCCGCTGAAGATCACGCCGAGTCCGACGAGCGGCATGGAGAAGGCCCGCTCGGCCGGCGGAGCGAACCGTCCCGAGTCGAGGCTCAGGTAGAGGAGCCCCGCGATCGCGCCGGCGACGACCACGGCCGTGACCACCCTCATTGTGCCCCGTCTACTGCGGGGCGCGCGTGCCGACAAGCGCCGTCACGCGAGCGAGCCCGTGTTGGGCAGGCGACGGGGCGAAGGGTTCGCGACCTCGGCGAGCAGCGCGAGGAGGTCGCGGCGAATCTCCGTGTAGGCCGGGTCGTCCCAGCGGTTCTCGCGCTCACCAGGGTCGAGGGCGCGGTCGTAGAGCTCGCCCACGCCCGGCATCGTGTCGTAGCGGGTGAGGACGTAGCGCTCGGTGGTGAGCGTGCGCAGGTGGAGGACGAAGCCCATCTCGTGATCGTTCTCGGTGAGGACCCACTCGCGGCCCTGCGGCTGCCCGGCGAGGAGCGGCGCGAGCGAGCGGCCGTCGAGGGTGGCCGACGCGGGGAGCCGGGCCAGCTCGAGCACGGTCGGGACGAGGTCGACGAGACCGACGGGCTCGGTCACGGCAAGGCCCGGTGTCACCCCGGGCCCGCGCACGACGAGCGGCACGCGCAGGAGACCGTCGTAGTGGAGCGGCCCCTTGAAGAGCATCTGGTGGTCGCCGAGTAGCTCGCCGTGATCGGTGGTGACGACGACGAGCGTGCCGTCGGCCTGACCCGTCTCGTCGAGCGCGCGGAGCACGCGGCCGAGCGCGTGGTCGAGCTGCGCCACCATCCCGTAGTAGCCCGCCATCATCTCGGCGAGCTGGCGATCGGAGAGCCGCGCGCCGCCCGGGTTCGCCCACGCCATCGGCTCGGGGAGCCCGTTCGCCCACACGCGGTGGAAGGACGGCTTGCGCTCGAACTCCTCGGGGTGGCGCGCCGGCACGCTCATGTCGGCGGCGGCGTAGCGGTCGCACCAGGGCGCGGGCGGGTCCATCGGGTGATGCGGGTCGGTGAACGAGGTCCAGCAGAACCACGGGCGCGTGCGATCGACGCGCTGGAGGAAGTCGACGGTGCGGTCGGCGACGTAGGTGGTCGGGTGATCCTCCTCGGCGAGCGCCGAGGCCCACGTCTCGGGCGCGGGTGAGGGCCGCAGCGCTGCCTCGATCGTCATCGCGCCGAGCCGCCGCATGCCGGCCTCCAGCCCGTCGCGGAAGAGGAAGCGCGCGTAGTGCAGCCCGCGCGGCGGCGGCCC
>JBKPBB010000204.1:0-5219 GCA_046744245.1 Thermodesulfobacteriota bacterium | reverse complement strand
CATCAGCTCCGAGACGGCTCGAAGGCCAAGACCTGGCTGTTCACGACGTTGCACCGGGAATTTCTAAAGGCGCGCCGCAAGGAGCACCGCTTCCCCCACTACGCACTGGACGACGTGCACATCCAGTTGCCCTCCATCCCGCCCCAGGCCATCGAGAGGCTCGACGGCGCCCGCGTGTTGCAGGCGCTGGCGCGACTGCCGGAACCGTACCAGGCTCCGCTCGCGCTGTTCTATCTGGGCGAACATTCTTACACGGAGATCGCCGACATCCTGGGGATTCCCATCGGCACCGTCCAATCGCGGATCGCGCGTGGCAAGATGCACCTTCAGCGCATGCTGACCGCGCCCGCGGCGGCGCGCCCGAAGCGAGGGCGCCGTGGATAGCGAACGGGCACGGGAAGTCCTCGCGTGCTACCGTCCCGGGCG
Source organism: Thermodesulfobacteriota bacterium (assembly GCA_046744245.1). GTDB lineage: Bacteria > Desulfobacterota > Binatia > DP-6 > DP-6 > DP-6. The sequence goes on along the minus strand of JBKPBB010000204.1, from coordinate 4,793 downwards.
GGACGATCCGCGCGATCCGCGCTTCGCCGAGGCGCTCGACCAGGCGCGGCACGATGCCGAGCTCGGTCGCTGGCTCGAGCAGCAGACCGCGCTGGACGCGGAGCTACGGGAGCAATTGCAGCAGGTGCCCGTCCCTCCCGATCTGCGGACGAGGATCCTCCAGCAATACCCGATGCGTCCGGTCGCCACGGCGTGGTGGCGACAGCCCCGGCTCGGTGCTGCAGCGGTGGTGCTGCTCGTCTTGGCCGCCAGCGTCAGCTCCTGGCTGGCGCGTCGGCCCGACACGTTCGATGTGTACCGCATTCAGATGGCCGCGACCGTGTCGGGCGAGTACGAAATGAACCTCAAATCGAAGGACTGGAAGCAGATCCGCGGATACCTGGCCTCATCCGGGTGGCCCAGCGATTATGCGCTGACGCCGGCCATGCAGGGGCTCGAGGCCGAAGGCGGCAGCACGATCACCTGGCACGGCAAGAAGATCTCCCTCATCTGCGTGGACGCCGGCAAGGACGAGGATCTCTTCCTGTTCGTCATCCAGCGCTCCGCTCTGCGTGACGCGCCCGCGACGGAGACCCCGCAATTTGCACGAGTCTCCGGGATGATCACCGCCGCCTGGACCGCGGACGACAAGCTCTACCTCCTCGCCGGCCACGGAGACGAGCAATTCTTGCGCCGGTACCTCTAGGCAGAGCGCCCGTGGGTCACGCTCCTGGTCAGGCGAGCGCGTAGAGGCGCCGCGGGTTCTCATCCAGGATGCGCCCCTTCGCCCGCTCGCTCAGGTCCGTGCGCTCGGTGATGATCTTCACCGTGTCGGGGAACTTGCAGTCCCAGTGGTGGTAGTCCGAGGCGTAGACGACGACGTCTTCGCCCAGCGTCTGCACCACCCACGGCACGCCGCGCTCGTCGGGATCGCAGCCGATGAAGCAGCGGCCGGAGAGGAAGTACTCGCTCGGCTTGCGGTCGATCAGCGGCGCCTGCTCGGGCGTCAGCTCCCAGTGCTCGTCGAGGCGCTCGAGCCAGAAGGGGAGCCAGCCGACGCCCGCCTCGAGGAAGGCGACGCGCAGCTTCGGGAAGCGGTGCAGGATGCCGCCCACCGTGAAGGCCATGACCGCGATCATCTGCCCGACGGGGTGCGTGAAGGCGTGCACCTCCAGCCGTGTCGCCCAGCGGTCGACGCCGATCGGCACCTGGTCGATCGCCTGCCCGCCGCCGTGGACGCAGACCGGCACGCCGAGGCTCTCAGCCTCGGCCCAGACCACATCGAAGCTCCTATCGTCGAGGTTCTTCTCGCGGATGTGCTGGGGGGTCACCATGCCGACCATGCCGAGCTCGGTGACGGCGCGGCGGAGCTCGGCGGCCGCCGCCTCGGGGTCGATCAGGGGGAGCTTGGCGACCGACTTGAGGCGCATGGGCGCGTGGCCGCAGAACTCGGCGCGCGCGTCGTTGAGCGTCCGGCAGAGCGCGATCGCGAAGCTGCGGTCGAGCCCCGCCCACTCCTCGCCCGCGCCGCCGGGGAACATGACGGTCACGTCGATGCCTTCGAGGTCCATGTCTTCGAGGCGGCTCCGCGGATCGCTCATGCCGGGCCGCGAGAGGCTGTCGACGCGCGCCGTGCCGCGCGTCTCCTTGACGCCCACCCCGGGCAGGTTCGCGAACTGCTGCTTCACGCGCTCGCGCCGGGCCGCCATGTGCGGCTGGAACTCGCGCGGCAGGCGCTCCTGCCAGTCGGCGGGCTCGCCGCCGTGGCCGTCGGCGTCGATCACGAAGTGGCCGAACCTACCCATGGGCGCTCCCTCCGAGGGTGAAGACGCCGCGCGCGAGCCGCCCGCCACGCAGATCATCGAGCGCAGCGGCGAACTCGTCGAGCGCGTAGCGGCGCGTGATGAGCTCGTCGATCTTGAGCCGGCCGCCGAGGTAGAGGTCGGCGAGCATCGGGAAGTCGCGGCGCGGGCGGGCCGTCCCGTAGCGGCAGCCGAGGATCGCCTTGTTCTGGTAGAGGGCGTGGACCACGAAGTCGAGCGTCGAGCCGATCTTCGGCACGCCGACGATGGTGAGCGCGCCGCCCGCGCCGAGCGCGTCGAGCGCCTGGCGGATGACGGCGAGGTTGCCGACCGCCTCGAAGGTGTAGTCGGCGCCGCCGCGCGTGAGATCGCGGATGGCGGCGACGGGGTCGTCCTTGGCCGCGTCGATCGCGTGCGTGGCGCCGAGACGCCGCGCCAGCTCGAGCTTCGCGGGCACGACGTCGACCGCGATGATCCGGGCCGCCCCGGCCAGCACGCCGCCCTGCACGCAAGAGAGCCCGATGCCGCCGAGGCCGAAGACGGCGATCGAGGCGCCGGTCTCGACGCGCGCCCGATTGAGCACCGCGCCGACCCCCGTCATGATGCCGCAGCCGATCAGCGCCGCGCGGTCGAAGGGCACGCGGGCGTCGATCGCGATCGCGGACTGCTCGCGCACCACGGTGCAGTTTGCGAACGCCGACGCGTTCGCAAACTGATACGCGGGCTCGCCGTGCAGCGTGAACGGCCGGGCGTCCTTGGGACTGGGGGCGTTGCGGCATTCGGTGGGCCGGCCGACCTCGCACGCGGGGCAGCGACCGCAGTGGGCGAGCGTCGAGAGGACGACCGTGTCGCCCTCCTTCACGGCCGTCACGCCGGCGCCGACGGCGTCCACCACCCCCGCGCCCTCGTGGCCGAGGACGACGGGCGTGGGGTAGGGGATCGCGCCGTCGATCACGCTCAGGTCCGAGTGACAGAGGCCGGCGGCGCGGATCGCGACCCGGACCTCGCCCGGACCCGGGTCGCGGAGGCGCACCTCCTCGATGGTGACCGGCTGGCCGGCGGCGCGGAGGACGGCGGCCTTCATGACGGCGCGCTGCCGATCTTGAGCACGCGGCCGGGGCGCTCCCGGGTCAGCTGGCCCTGCGCGACGATCGTCTTCCCGTTGACGATGACGCGCGCGATGCCCTCGGGGCGTACCTGCCAGCGCTCCTCGCCGCCGGGCATGTCGCGCACGAGCTGCTTCTTGCCGAGACCGATGCGCGTGGGGTCGAACATCATGATGTCGGCGGGGCAGCCGCGCACCAGGATGCCGCGGGTGCGGATGCCGGTGAGCAGCGCCGGGAGGCGGGTGATCCGGCGGACACCCTCCTCCAGCGGAAGGATCTGGCGGTCCAGCAACCATGAGCGGATGTAGTAGGTGGACCACTCGGCGCCGTCGTCGCGGTCGGCGTGGGCCCCGCCGTCGCCGGTGCCGACGATCATGTGCGGGTTCCGCTGCGCTTCCGCGTTGGCCTCGATCCACTCGGGGCTCTCGCTGTTCCACAGGAACTGCGTCTCCAGGTCGTCCGCCACCGCGAGATCGCACATGACGTCGGCGGGGTGTGCCCGCCGCTCCCTGGCGAGCTCCGCGAGGCTCTTCCCCACCGCGTCCGGGTACGTCGCGGAGCGGTCGACGAAGACGCGGTCGAGCGCCGGGGGCGGCAGCGTCGAGCCCTGCTTCGGGTCGGTGTTCGGGTGGTCGAGCCCCGAGCGGAGCTGCTCGCGGAACTTCACGTCGCGCAGGCGCGCGAGGCGCTCGGCGTGGGGCAGGTCGGGCAGGTCGCGCCAGTGGAAGACCCCGTCGAAGAGCGAGGTCCCGCGCCGCCAGTTGAAGGGCCGCATGAACGGCTGCGTGCGCAGCATCGAGAAGACGGCGGCTCCCCGCTGCCGCGCCTCCTCGAGGAAGCGGACCTGGTCCTCCCACCGCGCCCGCTGGCCGGGACGGAAGCCCATGCCCTGCACGATGACGGGAAACCCGGAGCGGCGGGCGAGCTCGATCAGCCGCTCGCGGTCCTGGGCATCGTAGCCCTGCACCGCGCTCTCGGCGAGGAAGGCGATGGTCGCGGGGCCGTGCTCGCCCACCGCCTCGGCGAGGGTGACGACCTCCTCGAACGCGGCGCAGCGCGAGGGCACGGGCCGGCCGGCCTGGTCGACGTGGGTGGGCGCCTGCGAGGAGGAGAAGCCGGCCGCACCGTCCGCCATCGCCTCGCGCACGAGCGAACGCATGTGCTGCAGCTCGTCGGGGGTCGCCTGACGCTCCGATGCCCCCTCGCCCATGGCGAAGCGGCGCAGCGCCGAGTGCCCGACGTAGAACGCGGCGTTGATCCCGAGACGGCTCTCCAGGACGTTCAGCAGGGAGGGGAACGTGTCCCAGTCCCAGGGGAGGCCTTCGCGCAGTACGTTCGGCGACATCCCCTCGACCCGGGCGAAGAGCTCGACCAGCCAGTCGTGGTCCTTGCGCGCGCAGGGCGCGATCGAGTAGCCGCAGTTGCCGGCGATGACCGAGGTGACGCCGTGGAAGCAGGAGGAGGTGGCGTAGGGGTCGAAGGTGAGCTGGGGATCGTAGTGGGTGTGCACGTCGATGATGCCCGGCATGACGACGAGGCCGTCGGCGTCGATCGTCTCGCGCGCGCCGGAGAGGCGGCCGATGTCGGCGATCAGGCCGAGCGCGATCCCGATGTCGGCGGTGCGGCTGGGCAGGCCCGAGCCGTCCACCACCCTGCCGCCCTTGATGATGGTGTCGAACATGGCTCCTCCCTGAGAGGCTGACTCCTATCCCGTCCACCCGATGTACTTGAGCTCGCTGTAGGCCGCGAGCGCCCAGCGCCCGCCGTCGCGGCCGATGCCGGAGCGCTTGTAGCCGCCGAAGGGCGCGTCGGGGTTGAGCGGGCTGCCGTTCACCTGCACCGTCCCGGTGCGGAGCGCGCGCGCCACCCGGAGCCCGCGCTCCGGGTCCCGTGTCCACACGTAGCC
>JBKPBB010000016.1:0-1606 GCA_046744245.1 Thermodesulfobacteriota bacterium | reverse complement strand
GCGCGCGGGCAAATTGGAAACCCGCGCCGAGTCCGCCTGAGGCGGCCGCGGTGGCCGAGTTGCCCAGGCCGGCTCGAGGCGCCGCCCCAATGGCGCGCCCGGAGGGCGCGCCTTCAACGAGCGATCCGCCTCAGGGGGCGGTCACGGCCCACGTGCCGGAGCTCTCGTAAAAACCCGCACCGGCCGCGCGAATGGCGACAACCGCTCCGTGCGTGAAGATCGAGCTCCCCCCGTCGGCGGCACTGTAGAAGCTGAACATCGAAACATTGCTCGAGGCGAAGCCGAGGAAGATGCAGAGCTGACCAGGCATGGCGGCGGGCGCCAGCGACGTCCCCGGGCACTCCGCTGGGGGGGTGGCGCTGGCGGCGATCACGTGCACCGTCGGACTCGAGGCGAGCGGGAACTGGAACGAGATGCCGGCCTCCACAAACTCACCGGCGGCGGCCGCATCGCCGCGCATGCCGAAGACGCCGGTCAGAGTCTTCCCGCTCGGCAGCGTAACGGGAAGCGGGCCCGGGGGACCCGTTGCTCCGACGGCCCCCGGCGGACCGACCGCGCCCGGCGGACCGACCGCGCCCGGCGGACCGACCGCCCCGAACTGCGACAGGTCGACGGCCTGCTCCTTCGCCTTGCAGGCTGCCGGGCGGATCACGACGACACCGCTCCTCTTGGTGCACATCATCCTCGCGTCGGCGGCGCCGATTGCGCCGAAGGCGATCGCGAGCACCCACAGGCCGGCCACCAGCTTCCTCCTCCTCATTCCTCCTCCTTTTCCACGTGCCCGAACGTGAGCAGCCCGAGCGCGATCGCGAGGAACAGGGTGATGCTGATCCCGACCTCGATCAGCGCCTGGCCCCGCTGGTTGCCTCTCCCCCTCATGGATGAGCGCCCCTGGCCCGGGATTCGCTTGTCGACACAGCCCCGGGCATCGGCCGCAAGAGCAAGCCCTGTGCCCCCTGAAAATTGGAGAAACCGCGTGTCGTCGAGTGCAGCCTCGCGAGAGTCGGCGGCGATGCAACTCCCGCACGGCAGGTGCCGAAGCGCTCGCGGCATCCGCCATCACCCGAGCCGCGGAGGAGGCGTGATGCAGAGGGGACCTTACCGGCGAGTCGGCCCGTCGAGCGCGCCGGGCTCGTCGAGCCAGCGGTTCAGCGCCCACGTCCGCCACTCGTTGGTGAGGATCGTGTGCTCGACCGCCTGGCGCACGCGGCGCTGGGTGTGGGCGCTCGTGCACACGCGCTGCATCAGCTCGAGCGCCTTGTCGCCGTGCTCCTGCTCGGCGTAGGCGTGCACCTCGAGGTCCTTCACGCGCACGCCGTAGTGCCGGTAGAGGCCTTCGTAGAGCGTCTTGGCGTAGCCGCTCATGCCGGCCACGCGCTCGCGCGCGTAGCCGAAGGCGGCCAGGCCCTCCTCGTAGGAGCGCCGCACGTAGTAGAGCATGGCGTAGACGGACCCGATCGTCTCGGGCATCGGCACGTAGGCGCGCAGCTCCTCGTCCGGGATGCCGAGCGCGCGCGTGTACTCGACCTTCATGAGGACGTGGTTCGGGTCGCGGAGGTAGCCGCACTCGTCGGCGAAGTTCTGCGTCCAGTGGGCGTAGTGCTCG
>JBKPBB010000179.1:0-5049 GCA_046744245.1 Thermodesulfobacteriota bacterium | reverse complement strand
GAGGTCGGAGGCGGCGCTCTCGTTCTGCACGTCGAGGACGTAGGGCACCATCTGGCTGCTGCCGGGAGTCACGGAACCCGGCTGGCCGCCGGTGAGGACGGCCGCCACGACCAGCTCGCCGGCGGGGACGGACGCGGTCGGACCCGCGCTGGCGTCCGTTCCCTGGCCTTGCGCTATCATGGTTTGATCGAGCGCGCCCGCCGTGGCCACACCGCGAAAGTCCGCGAGCGCCTCCTGCAGATATGCGGACGCGGACGCCGACGCCGTGATCACGAGGCCTGACGGCGCGGGGGCGGAGTTCTCCCGGTAGAAGAGAGCGATGTCGCCCGCTCCGCCCCACGTCGTCGAGACCGAGCGCGTCCAGGGACCGTTGACGTTGTCCGAGACCTGCACCTGGCCTGGAGCGCCAAACTGGCTGAACCATCCGACGAGGAGGTCGCCGGCCGCAACCGGCTCGGAGAGGGTGAGGGTCTCCGACGGGAGCGGGCTCGGGGCCGAGCCTGCCGCTCCCTGGATGAATGCGGGTGACGCGGCCGGCGTGGTCACCGTGAGCGGGTCCGACTGCGGTGAACGATCGTTCGCGAGGTCGAAGGCGTCGACCGAGTACGTGTAGGTGGTGACGCGCGTCACGTTCTCGTCGACGAAGGTCGTGGTGTCGGGCCGTGTCGTCCCGATGGAGGAACCATCTCGGTACACGGTATAGCCGGCGACGCTGCCGCTCGAGGGCGACCACGAGAGGGCGACCCGTGTGGAGGCCACGCTGGTGGCCTCGAGGCCGGTGGGGGTGGGGGGTGGCGTGGACCGGGTGGTGGGACGGGGATGGAAGACGGCGCACACCGCGTACCAGTCGGTGGAGGAGGCAAGGGTGGCCGTCCCGTGCTGGGCGCCCGCGGCGCTCGAGGTGATGTCCTCTGCAAAGGAGGCACCGTTCGTTGTCTGCGCCCGCGGCGTGTACGGTACGCCCTGGCTGCTTCCGGGCGTCACCGAGCTGGGAGAGCCGCCGGTCACCAGGGCTGCGAACACGAGCTCGCCCGCACCCACGGCCGCGGTCGCGCCGCTGTCGACGGCGGTTCCCAGATCGCGCCCCGAGGCGATCTCGTCCAGCGAGCCGGCGAGAGCGACGCCCGCATAGTCGGCGACGGTTCCCTGCAGGTACGCGGTGGAGGAGACGGACGCGGTAATCGTCATCCCGCCGGGCGCCGCCTGGCTGTTCTCGCGGTAGTAGAGGACGATGTCACCCGTATCGTCCTGGAAGGCCAGCGATCGGGGCGCCCGCGTCCAGGCGCCGTTCACGTTGTCTGACACCTGCACCTGCCCGGGGGCGCCGTACTCGGAAACCCAGCCGACCAGCAGATCCCCCTCGGCAACCGGGCCGGTGAGCGTGACGGTGGCCGTCGAGACTTTGGACCCGGTGGAGAATGCCGCCCCCTGGACGAAGGTCGGGGTGGTCGATTGGGCGGCCGCCGTGCGTGGAAGTGGAAGGAGAGCTCCGAGGGTGGCGATCACGGCAAGGCCAGCGGTGGACAGGACCGATGGTAAATCTTTCACGGTGGTCACCCCTCCTTTACATGCCCTCTCTAGCGCGCGACCTGCCACCGCCGGAGTCGCCGGCGCGGAGCCGGGCACGAGGGAGCATGCCGTGTTGCAAGCAATCTCCGCGCCGGCAGGTGTATCCCCTCCCTCTCGGGCCGCGCCTCACGCCTTGGGGAATGTGGGACGCCCTGCCGCCGGCGCGCGCACCGCGATCCGCATCGGCGGGACCGTCACGCCATGGCGCACGAGGAGCTGCGTCTGGACCGCGCTCGAGAAGTGCGGCGCGATACGGACGCTAGATATCTACTGGCTTGCGGGCGGGCACCGGACCGTCGCCGCCACGCACGAGGAGTTCGACCTGCGCCGGTGGTGGGGCGAGGCGCGCGCCGCGCTACTTCACCGCCGGCAGGCCGGCGACGATGCGCCGGTACTCCTCCTCCGTGAAGGCGCGGCAGGTCTCGATGCGGACGTTGCCCCTGGCGCCGAGGGCGAGCGACAGCTTGACCGCCGTCTCATCGTCCGGCGCCTCGGCGACGACCACCCCGTCGTACTTACCCGTCACCAGGTAGAACTCCCGGAGCTTCGCGCCCGCGGACCGGTAGGCCTCCCTGGCCGCCTCGAGCCGGGCGGGCCCGTCCTTGATCGCCTCGAGCCCCTTCTGCGTGAAGCGGAGCAACGACACGAAGGTCGGCATCGCACTCCCTCCCTGTTCGTGATGCCTTTCAGCCGAAGACCGGCAGCCGCCGCCGCTCGGCGAGATCGTCCATCATCTCCTGCATGGTCCCGCGGACACGGTCGCAGGCGCTTCGCACGGCGCGCTCGTCCCGGGCCGCGTCGGGATCGTGGCCCAGCTCGATCGGCGGGCCGACGCGGTACACGAACTTCGCGGGCAGCGGCAGGTAGGGGAGGAAGCCCGTCATCCACACGCCCCACGGCAGGCCGAGGTTCACCGGCACCGTCTTGACGCGCGTCCAGCGGGACATCCCCGTCCAGCGCGCCAGGCGCGGGCTCGAGAGGAGCGTGAAGTAGACCTCGTGTCCCCCGACGTCGACCACGGGCACGATCGGGACGCCGTGCTCGAGCGCGAGCCGGACGAAGCCGGTGCGGCCGTGGAAGTCGATGGTGTGGCGGCGCCAGAAACTCTTCAAGCAGTCGAGCTCCCCGCCGGGGTAGATGAGGAGCGGCGCGCCGAGGCGGAGGACCTTCTCCGCGTTCTCGCGCGAGGCGCGCAGCCCCCCCATCTTGACGAGGAAGGTGCGCAGCAGCGGGATGCGGAGCGCGGCGTCGTGCGCCATCGCGTAGGCGGGACGCTCGACGCCGAGCAGCGACCACCAGTACGCCGCCAGCACCCAGCAGTCGGGGAGGAGCGGCCCGCCGTTGTGGTTCGCGACGGCGATGAACGGACGGTCGCGGGGGACGTTCTCCGTGCCGTCGATCTCGGCCCGGAAGTAGTGGACCCTGAGCGCGTCGAAGAACGGCAGCGCAACCGTGCGGATGAACTCCGGGTCCCGGGCAGCGGGGTCCGAGGCGTCGACGTCGCGCGCGAAAAGGTCGGCGAACGGCATGGCGACTCCGGACGTCTCTCGGGGGAGCGAAGAGAGTCCGGCATAGGCCCGCTCGATGCGCGCGTCAAGAGGGGGTGCGCCGCGCGCTGTGCTGTGTGCGCGCTCAGCGGTAGGAGATCACCACCCGCTGCGGCGACGGCACGAGCTCGTGGAGCTCGCTGCGCGCGAAGCCGGCGCTCCGGAACATGCGCTCGTACTCCGCGAAGGTGTAGGCGTCGCCCGCGGGGGTGCCGGCCAGCATCACGAGCGCGAACGCCGCGGCGACGGGCGGCGTCACGCGGCTCTCGTCAGGCACCATCTCGACCGCCACGGCGCGGCCGCCGGGCTTGAGCGCCCGGTGGACCTTGCCGAGCAGCGTCTCGCAGCCGGCCGGATCGAAGTGGTGGAGGATGTTGGTGAGCAGCACGAGGTCGTAGCCCGAGCCGTAGTCGACCTCGAAGGCGCTCCCGGGGAGCGTCTGGAAGCGGTCCGCGATCCCCGCCGCGCGCGCGTTCTCCTCGGCCACCGCGAGGACGTTCTTCCAGTCGACGGCGACGATCTCGGCCCTCGGGTTGTACCGGGCGAGCGTGATGCCGAAGAGGCCGTGACCGGCCGCGATGTCCAGCACCCTCCACGGCCGCCCTGCGGCGGCGTCGAGCAGGCTGGCGAGCAGCTCCGCCACCAAACGCGCGAGGGGCGCCATCGAGCGCGCGAACTCGACCCACATGGGATGGTCCGGGGCGAGCCCCTCGTCGCCGATCCCCGCGCGGCCGGTGCGCACCGTGGTGGTGAGCTGCGCGAAGCCGCGCATCACGTGCGGCGAGGCGATGAAGTGGATCGCCGAGGCGATGCAGGCGGGCGAGCTCCGGTCGAGGAACATCGCGGCGACGGGCGCGAGCGCGTAGCGGCCCCCGTCCTTGCCGAGGAAGCCGTTCACCACCAGGTAGTCGGCGAGGATCCGTACCCCTCGTTCGGATGCGTTGCAGCGCGCGGCGATCTCCTTCGCCGTCGCCGCCCCCGCACCGACGGCGGTGAACAGGTCGATCTCGATCGCCGCCCGCAGCGCCTCCGTCTCCTGGTACGCTGAGAGGGCCTGGAAGACGGCGGACGGGCCGAGCATGGCGTCGGTGCTTTCCATGACGCCGCGTTATACTGGCGCCGCATGGCCAGCGGAAGCCACCTCGCTCACTCGACGCGGACGCGCACCGCCTCCGAGGCCGCGCGCGCGAACGGCAGCCGCGCCTGGAAGGTGTGCTCGCCGGGCGTGAGCCCCCAGCGCGTCGTGTACGGGTAGTCGACCACCTGGAAGGGCGCGCCGTCGACGTACCAGACCGCTCAGGTGGCTTGTTTCCCATCGGAGGAACGAAACCTGTCTGCCGCCCTGGCGCGGGCCTTGGACCTTTCAACTTCGCGATCGCGGGGTGGAGCGTTCGTAACGAGAGAGTCGAGGAGCTCGTGTGCTGCTTGGGCCACCTGGTCCACCGCGCGACTGAAAGCGCCTTCGTTCGCTTTGGACGGCCTCGTGAAGCCGCTCAACTTTCGAACGAATTGGAGGGAAGACGCGCGGATCTCTTCGTCTGTGGCGGGTGGTTTGAAGTTATGCAGAGTCTTGATGTTTCGACACATAGGAAACCCCTCGTCGCCACCTAACAGCTACGCGTTGAGCGACCTTGGCCACGTCGGGTTCGAGCTTCACCCTCCACCCCTCACCGCCCCCGCACGCCGTACAGCCGCGCCCAGTTGTCCCACAGGACCTTCCGCTGCGACGCCTCGGAGAGCGGCAGCTTCAGGAACGCCGCGACGGAGTGCGGGAACTTCGAGTCCGCGTGCGGGTAGTCGGTCGAGAAGACGAGGTTCTCGTCGCCGAACCACTCGACGTACTGCTTGACCGGCGTCTCGTCCGCCTCGACGGCGAGGAAGCAGTTCGAGCGGAAGTACTCCGACGGCTTCTTCCGCACCTCCGGCACCTCGT
>JBKPBB010000144.1:0-4577 GCA_046744245.1 Thermodesulfobacteriota bacterium | reverse complement strand
GCTCTTCAAGCTGGGCGTGCTCTCGCTGGTCATCATCTGCGTGTGCGGGCTGGCGGTCGGCATGGTGCTCAGCCTGCAGGGCTACAACACGCTCGTCCGCTTCGGCGCCGAGCAGTCGCTGGGCGCGGTGGTGGGCCTCTCGCTCATCCGCGAGCTCGGCCCGGTGCTGACCGCGCTCCTCGCCACCGGCCGCGCCGGCTCCGCCACCACCGCCGAGATCGGCACCATGGTCGCCACCGAGCAGCTCGACGCGCTCCGCATGATGTCGATCGACCCGATCGACCTGGTGGCGACGCCGCGCGCGCTCGCCATGACGGCCGTCATGCCGCTCCTCTCGGCGCTCTTCATCGTGTGCGGGCTCTTCGGCGGCTACCTGGTGGGCGTGGGGCTCATGGGCGTGGACGCGGGGAGCTACATGTCGAGCCTCGAGTCGGCGGTCGACTTCCACGACGACGTGCTCGGCAGCCTGCTGAAGGCCCTCATCTTCGGCGTGCTGGTCGGGCTGGTCGCGACCTATCGGGGTCACACCACGGTCCCCACCTCGGCCGGCGTCGCCGCCGCCACCACCTCGACGGTGGTGGTCGCGTCGGTCAGCATCCTCGTCTTCGACTACTTCATCACCGCGCTGTGGGGAGTGTGAGCGGATGAGTCGCGCGCCCGTGCGTGATCTCCTGGTCGGCCTCTTCGTCCTCGCCGGGCTCGGCGCGGTCGCCTATCTCTCGTTCAGCGTGGGCGGGCTCTCCTACGGCGGCCCCCCCCGCATGCCGCTGTACGCCGACTTCGACGAGATCGGGGGCCTCAAGCCGCGTGCCCAGGTCGTCATCTCGGGCGTGAAGGTCGGCCAGATCGGCTCGATCAGGCTCGACCAGGGCTACCGCGCGCGCGTCCAGCTCGACGTCGACGCGGCGCTGAAGCTCCCGATCGACACCTCCGCCTCGATCATGACCGCAGGCCTGCTCGGGGATCGCTACGTCTCCCTCCAGGTCGGCGGCGACAACAAGCTACTTCAACCGGGAGACCAGATCACGATGACCGAGTCCGCCGTCCTCCTCGAACGGGTGATCGGCAAGCTGATCTACAGCGGCGCCGATCGGGGGAAGAACCAATGAGGCCGCGGCGGATGGTCCCGCTCCTCGCCGCCGTGCTCGTGCTATCGTGGGCGGCGGCCGTGTGCGCCGCGGAGGATGTCGACACCGAGCGCGACCCGCTCGAGTGCGTGAACCGGAAGATCTTCTGGTTCAACGACAAGCTCGACGTCTACGTGCTCGCCCCGGTCGCGACCGGCTGGGAGAAGGTGTCCCCGCGCCGGGTGCGAACCTCGGTGTCGAACTTCTTCGGCAACCTCCGCTTCCCGATCGTCACGGTGAACGACCTCCTGCAGGGCAAGGTGAAGGACAGCGCCTCCGACGTGGGACGCTTCGCGGTCAACACCACGGTCGGCGTGCTCGGCTTCTTCGATCCCGCCTCGGGCTGGGGTCTCGTCAAGCACAACGAGGACTTCGGGCAGACGCTCGGCGTGTGGGGCGTGCCGCCCGGACCGTACCTGGTGCTGCCGTTCCTCGGACCGTCCGACCCGCGCGACGCGACGGGCTTCGCCGTCGACTACGCGCTCAGCGTGACGCCCTTCTTCATCGACGAGGCGATCCTGTGGGGCGCGCGCGTGGCCGACACGGTGAACGAGCGCTCCTTCGTGCTCAAGCAGGTCGAGGATGCGAAGGCGTCGGCCTTCGACTACTACACCTTCGTGCGCAACGCCTATCTCCAGCGCCGCCGCGCCCTGGTGCGCGACCTGGCGGAGGGGAGTGCGGAGGAGAGCGAGGAGCTGTACCATCCCGAGTTCGACCTGGAGGAGAAGCCATGAACAGGCGCCGTCGCACTCTCGCCGTCGTCGCGCTCGCCTCGTGCCTCGCGGGCGGGGCGCTCGCGGGCGAGGGCCCTCGTGCCATCGTCGAGAAGATGAGCCGGGCGGCGGTCGACATCCTCGGCGACAAGAGCCTCTCGAGCGACGAGAAGCGCCATCGCCTCGAGGACCTCGCCTACGCCAACGTCGACTTCGAGACCATGTCGCGCCTCGTGCTGGCCCGCCATTGGAGCCAGCTCTCCCCCGCGCAGCAGACGGAGTTCGTGAAGCTCTTCCGGGAGCACCTGGCGCTCACCTACGGGCGCAACATCGAGAGCTACAACAACGAGGAGGTCCAGGTGGTGAGCGACCACGACGAGGGGCGCGGCGACTGGACCGTCAAGACCAAGATCCTGCGCGGCGGGGGCAGCGCCGACGTGCTGGTCGACTATCGGCTCCGCCAGGAGAACGACGCCTGGCGCATCATCGACATCGTCATCGAGCGCGTGAGCCTGGTCGCGAACTTCCGCTCCCAGTTCCAGGAGATCGTGAGCAGCGGGGGACCGGCCAAGCTCCTCGACGTCCTGCGCGAGAAGAACGCGAAGGGCGAGCCGCTCAAGTCCTGAGGCCCCTCAGCTGCCCGCGACGCGCTCGCCCGGGGCCGCCGCCCCCGCGGGCGGCGCGGCCGGGCCGTTGTAGTCCATCGAGAAAACGAGCTTCGGGAACGCCTTCGGGAGCCGCATCAGGCTCGCCACGAAGACGCCGACCGCCATGCGGTCGAGCCAGGACGACGTCGGCCAGCCGAAGTGCACGTGGACTCGACGCCCCTCGAGCTCCTCGGCGAGGAGCGCGAGAATCGCGCGGATGCTCCGGTACACGCTCCCGCCCTGGATCGGGAAGCGATAGTGGTTGGGCGCCAGCTTCTCCGGGATCGGCTGGCGCGGCGAGAAGAAGGTGACGAAGGCGGCGTTCGGGGAGTGGGTCTCGATGTCCAACTCGCCGGGGCGGCGGAAGTAGACGTCGAGCGGCCCGTCGGTCTCGCCCAGCGCGAGCAGCATCTCCATCGGGTAGTCGCTGCGGCGGACCTCCTTCATCTCGGGGCCGTAGCGGCGCGAGAGCGGGATACCGAGGCCGAGGAGCACCGCCACCACGCCTCCCCAGAGCGCCACGCCGTAGGGCTTGTGCCGGGCGAGGTAGACGAAGCAGGCGACCAGGATCACCTCCAGCGCGAGCGTGCCCGCGCGCGAGGTGTGGTAGTCGCGGATCTCCTTCGTCCCCTGGAAGTAGCGGTAGATGAGCAGGCAGCCGATGTTGATGCAGAAGCTTGCGAGGAGCCCGATGGCGTACATGTCGGCGAGGATCGCCTGCGATGCTTTGGTGATCACGATGATGCCCGAGTACATGAGCCCGTTCAGGATGTGGATGCGGTAGAGGGACGCCCGGCGGTTGGTCGCGACCAGCCAGCTCAGGTTGTAGCGGTGCGCGACCCGTTCGAGCAGCTCGCTCGAGGCCACGTAGGCGGTGTTCACCGCCATGATGAGGATGACGCTGCCGAGGAGCCCCACCAGCACCCCGAAGGGGACGTTGCCGACGACCGTCGCCCAGTGGGTGATGAGGTCCTGCTCGTGCGCGGCGAACTTGATGGGCGCCGAGAGGGCGAGCGCCGAGATGAGGGGGGTGATGATCCCCACCGTGAGCGCCAGGAACCAGTACGCCTTCGAGATGTCGCGCCAGCTCTCCACCAGCCCGGCGGTCTGGATGACCGACTCGATGCCCGAGTAGGCGAGCACGCAGAACGCCACCCCGGTCGTGAGCGCGGCCATCGCGTGCGGCAAGCCGTGGTGGCGGACGTCGCGGACGACACTCGCCCCGCTCTCGTAGATGATGTGCGGGCTCTGCGGATCGATGTGCAGGACGCCGAGCGCAATCAGGTTGAGCAGCACGATGGCGGCGACGATGAAGATGAAGAAGGTGACGCGCGCATTCTCGCGGATGCCGAGGATGTTGAGCCCCGCGATGGCCCAGATGGCCGCGAAGATGAGCACGTACTGCGCAGCGGTCTCCATGGGGAGGAAGGCGGTCCCGTTGTAGACCGCGCTCACCGTCGAGATGCAGGCGGTCAGGATGTAGTCGACCATGATCGACGCGACCGCCACGAACGAGGCGACCGGGCCGAGCACGAAGTAGGAGAACGAATAGACGCCCCCGCCCCGGATGTCGTGCCGCTCGAGGATCTGCGCGATCTCGACCATGCGGGTGGAGAGAAACCGCATGAGGAGCGAGGTGATCGCGATGAAGAAGATCGCCTGGGCCCCGATGAAGCGGTGGGCCTCCGCCGGCACGTAGAAGATCGAGGTGAGCTCGTCCATCAACGTGATGAGCGCGGTGGCGAACCAGGTGAGGTACCAGCGCCCGCCCTTGGCGAAGCCGAGGAGCCCCTCGCGCTGGAGCAGGACCGCGAAGAACGCGAGCAGCCCGACGTTCAGCCAGAAGAGGGCGAGGAAGGTCATGCGAGCGCGAGCACCTCGAAGAGCTGGTCGAGCGCGGCCACGCCCTCGGCCCGCGTCCCGTCGACCGCGAGGCCGCGCGCGTTCGAGGCCGGGAGCACGCAGCGCCGGAAGCCCTGCCGCGCGGCCTCGCGGAGGCGCGCCTCCGCGCGCCCGACGGCGCGCACCTCGCCGGTGAGCCCGACCTCCCCCCACACGACCACGTCGTCGGCGAGCGCGCGGCCGCGGGC
>JBKPBB010000288.1:0-5428 GCA_046744245.1 Thermodesulfobacteriota bacterium | reverse complement strand
TCCTCCGGGTTCCAGAAGTGCTCCTCGGTGCGCGCGATGATCTCCTCGAAGTCCGAGGACCGGCGCGCGTAGCGGCCGGGCTCGATCATGGCGGGAAAGTCGTCGGGGTCGGCGGCGCGGTAGGCGGGGTCGGTGGGCATCATGGTCCTCCAATCGACGAGACTACACGGCGAGTCAAGCCGCAGGCCTCCGACCCGGGGGTGAGCCGCTGTCGGCGGCCCGACGATGTAGACGACGCACAGGTTCCCTCGCGCGTCACCGCCGACGCTACACGCTCGCCGCCAGCTCCGCCCAGTCCTCGATCGCATCCTCCTGCCCGGGCACGACCTGCACCGCGAGCTGCTGGTAGCCCGCGGCGGCGAGCGCGCGGATGCGGTCGCGCAGCTCCGCCGCCGTGGCGGTGAAGGTCGCCATGCGGATCAGCTCGGGCGTAACGAAGCGCTCCTCCTCGGGCCGCACCCACATGAGGTGGCCCTTGTGGAGCTGGAGGTAGCGGGCGTCGGGCGGCGTGTAGGTCCCGTACTGCGCGCGGAAGGCCGTCACCGCCGCACCCAGCTCGGGCCCGAGCCGCTCCGGGTCCACGGTGCGCTCGAGGAAGGCGTGGAACACGACCGGCACGAGCGGCCCGGCCTGCGCCCGCGCGCGCGGGCTCCCCGCGTCCTCGCCTGCGCGCAGCACGCAGCCGAGCGTGAAGCCGGTCTTGTAGAGGCGCTCCGGGGCGCGGCCCGCCGCGCGGCACGCGGCCGCCATCTCCTCCACCTCGTGGAGCGCGGCGGGTAGCACGGTCACGAAGTTCATCCAGCCGTCGGCGATCTCGGCCGTGAGCGCGCGCGCCCTGGGCGCGAAGGCCGAGAGGTGGAGCGGGATCGGGTGTGCGATGTCGACGAGGCCGGCCTCGGGGTTGAGGAAGCGGATCTTCCGCCGCGCGCCCTCGAACGCCCACTCGACCGTCTCGCCGCGCAGCAGCGCCCGGACGACGCGCACGTACTCGCGCAGCTCGGCGAGCTTCATCGGGCCGAGGCCCATCGTGTTGCGCGCCGTGAAGCCGGTGCTCACGCCGAAGACGATCCGCCCCGGGGCGAGGCGGTTGAGCGACGCGAGCGCGTTGGCGGCGACCGGCGCGATGCGGTTGGAGGGCACCAGCACGCCGGTGCCGAGGACGATCTTCGCGGTGTGCGCCGCGGCGAGCGCCATCGCGACGAACACGTCGGCGCAGAGCATCTGCGTGTCGTAGAACCAGGCGTGGGTGAAGCCGAGCCGCTCGGCGCGCTCAGCGATCTTCCACGCATCCACGCCGGGAGCGAGGGCGATGCCGAAGTCCATGGGGCCGGACCGTATCAGCGCCGCGCCGGCAGCTCCAGCACGCGCCACGAGGTCCAGTCGAGTGGCACCTCGGCCACCGAGGTGCGCGCGCTGACGAACGCGCGCTCGGGCCGGCCGAGGGCGGCGAGCGGCACACGCACGGCGATCGCGCGCGCCTCGCGCACCACCTCGACCGTGTCGCCGTCCAGGTGCCGGTCCTGATCGAGCACCCGGTGGCCGAGCATGCCCACCTCGACGCGCAGCTTCGGCATGCGCCCGAACGGCCGGTCGCGGCGGTAGCCGAAGAGGTAGAAGGACGCCTCGACCGCCTCGGCGAGCGGGCGGGAGAGCACGGTCGACACCACGAGCGCGTCGCCCTCGAGCCGCACCGCACGCCACTCCACGCCGACGAAGGCCGCGCGCTCGGCCGGGGTCAACTCCGCGGGCGGGTCGGAGCGGACGGCCCCTGCGGGCTCGAGCGGCGCGCCCGCGCCTGGCGCGAGCACCGGGAAGTCGCCGAAGAGCTCGTTGGCACGCACGAAGGAGAGGAGGTAGTCGGCGCTGTAGCGGTACTGGGTCGCGTGCGCCTGGAGCGCCGCCCGCTTGCGCGCCCGCGCCGACGGCGGCACCGGGAGCGAGGTCCAGGCCGCCACCGGCGCAAGCGGCGGCGGCGCGAGCGCTTCGCCAGCGCGCAGCCCGCGGGGCGCGGGCCAACCCTTGTAATGGACGAGGTAGGGGAAGAGCGCGGGCGCGAGCTCGGCCTCGAGGTCCCAGAGGGCGACGCGCGTGAAGAGGTAGAGCGCGCGGTGGTCGGGGTTGTGGTCGGCGGGGTGCGAGACGAAGACCTTGGTGGGGCGGAAGTCGCGCAGGAGCGTGCTCAGGTCGCGCAGGATCTCCTCGCCCTTGTACGGCGCGCCGGGGCGGAAGGCGCTCGCGTAAGGGACGGCGGTGACGCGGGTCAGCTTGCTCCGGAGCGGCGGCTTCTCGCCCCAGTGCTCGGTCCAGATCTCGAACGTCCCGAAGTCCGGGTAGCCGAGAAAGGTGAGCTCGCCGGGGCCGAGGCCGAGGATGCGGGCGGCGGCCACCGCCTCGTCGTGGCGGACGAGCCCCATCGCCCGCACCGCACGCGGCACGACGACCGGGTGCTTGCGGTAGACGGCGAACGACCACTCGTTGCTGTCCCCGTAGGTCAGGAAGACGATGCGCACGGGCAGCCGCATCTTGAGCGCGCGCTGGACGAGGCCGCCGCAGGCGAGCGCCTCGTCGTCGGGATGAGGCGCCAGCACGAGCACGCGATCATCGCGGGCGAGGCGCAGCTCCGCGGCGCGCGCGCCGGCGGCGGAGAGCGCGAACAGCACGAGCCCGACGAGCAGTCGCCAGCGCATGCTCCACCACTTCCCGCCGCGCATCGACCCGGTGTATGACGCCGCATGGCCACGCATCCGATCCGCTTCGGCATCCAGACCGGGCAGCAGAGCCTCGAGTGGGCGCAGCTCCTCGCGCTGTGGCAGAAGGCCGACGCCTGGGGCTACGACTCGCTCTGGAACTTCGATCACTTCTACCCGATCTTCGTCGATCCCGAGGGGCCGTGCCTCGAGAGCTGGACGACGCTCGCCGCGCTCGCGCAGGCCACCCGGCGGGCGCGCGTCGGCACCATGGTGAGCGGCAACACCTACCGCCATCCGTGCGTCACCGCCAAGATGGCGGCGACCCTGGACCACGTGAGCGGGGGCCGCTTCAACCTGGGCCTCGGCGCCGGATGGTTCGAGCGCGAGCACCGTGACTTCGGCATCGACTTCAAGACCGTCCCCCGCCGGCTGGAGGCCCACGAGGAGGCCCGCCACAACAACCCTGGCAAGCTGACCGAGCCGCGCACCACGCTCCACGGCCGGCACTACACGGTGACCGACGCCATCGGCCTCCCCAAGCCGGTGCAGCAGCCGCACCCGCCCATCATGATCGGCGGCACGGGGCAGAAGGTGCTCCTCCGCATCGTCGCCCAGTACGCCGACATGTGGAACGCCAGCGCGGGCGCCGACCAGATGCAGGCGCTGATCGAGGTGATTGCGCGCCACGGCGAGCGCGTGCGGCGCGACCCGGCGAAGATCGAGAAGACCGTCCTCATCCCCCTCTGCTACCGGGCCGCCCCGGAGCGGGAGCAGTTCGTGTGCCACCTGATGGCGTCCATGCGGCAGACGACGCCCGAGCAGGCCCGCCGCCAGAGCATGATCGGCCAGAAGCAGGAGTGCCTGGACACGGTCGAGCGCTACGCGCGGGCCGGCGTCACGCACTTCATCTTCATGCTCTTCGTTCCCTTCTTCGAGGACGAGATCCAGGCCTTTGCCGAGGAGGTCATCCCGGCCGTGCGGGGGGCCTGAAGGGGGGGCGAAAGAGGGGGCGAAAGGGGGGCCTCAAGCTATCCGCCGGTCACGCCGATAACTCCGGCAGGCAGCCATGGCGCTCTTCGGGAAGGATCGCGAGCATGAGCCGCGGGGCCAGCGCCCCGAGGCCGCGCCGCCGTCCGCCCCGGCGCCCCGGGAGGTGAAGATGTTCGAGCGGGAGAAGGCTCAGCCGCAGGAGACGCCGGGGACGAGCGCGTTCCTCGGCAAGGGCAGCCGGGTGAACGGCAAGCTCGCCTTCGAGGGCGCGGTGCGCATCGAGGGCCAGGTGGAGGGCGAGATCGCGTCCGAGGACACGCTCACCATCGGCGAGAGCGCGGTGCTGAAGGCGAAGATCAACGGCACCTCGGTGGTCGTGCACGGGCAGGTGACGGGCGACATCGCGGCGCGTTCGCTACTCGAGCTGCATGCCACGGCCAAGGTGGTCGGCAACATCTCGAGCCCGCGCCTGATCGTACACGAGGGCGCGATCTTCGAGGGCCAGTGCACGATGGGCGGCGCCCAGGCCGCGGCGGCCAAGAAGAAGAAGCCCGACTTCTCGGCGCTGCTCGGCGGGCAGCCGGCCGAAGACGTGCCGCCGGCGCTGCAGCCGGAATCGACGCGCTAGGCACGTAGGGCGCGCGCGGCGGCGGCAGGGGTGCCGCCGCCGCGAGCCTCCGCTTCAATCCATCGCCTCACCCCTGGCCGTCCGGTAGCGTTCGGGTTGCGGACGCGAGATGGCGGCGGTACGGGAAGGGGGAGGCGAGGCATGCGCCCGGAACCGAGAGGCCGCGAGGCCACTATCGACGATCTCCACCGCGTGCCCGGCAAGGCCGAGCTGGTGAACGGGCGGATCGTCCGCATGGCGGCCAGTAGCGGGCTTCATGGGTACGCGGCGAGCAGGATCGTCATCAGCCTCGCGGAGTACGCGCGGCGCACCGGATCCGGCTACGCGCTCCCTGACAACGTCGCCTTCGTCGTCGACCTGCCGCACCGGAAGTCCTTCTCCCCGGATGCCGCCTACTACGTCGGGCCCCCGCTCACGCTGGAGTTCATTCAGGGGGCTCCCGTGCTCGCGGTCGAGGTGAGGAGCAAGAGCGACTACGGCCCGAAGGCCGAGCGTGCCATGGCGGCCAAGCGCGCCGAATACTTCGCGGCCCGCACCCAAGTCGTGTGGGACGTCGATCTCCTGGGCGCGGACGTGGTGCGCGTCCACCGCGCGAGCGATCCCGACCGCCCCCGCGTCTACCGGCGCGGCGAGCGCGCGGAGGCCGAGCCGGCCCTGCCCGGCTGGTCGATGCCGGTCGACGAGCTCTTCCCATAGCCGCGCCTCACGGCGGCATCCCCATGCGCTCGCGGAGGGCGCGGAAGGCGGGCGTCCGCTGGCCCGCGGCGTCGCGTACCACGAGCGGCGGATCCAGCGCCGGCTCGCTCGCGCTTCGCCCCGGGCGCATGACGTGGACCGAGAAGAGCGCGGGCTTGCCGGCGCGCGGGATCACGTCGCGGCGGCGCGTGAGGTGAAGTCC
Source organism: Thermodesulfobacteriota bacterium (assembly GCA_046744245.1). Lineage (GTDB taxonomy): Bacteria > Desulfobacterota > Binatia > DP-6 > DP-6 > DP-6. The sequence goes on along the minus strand of JBKPBB010000288.1, from coordinate 222 downwards.
CGCGGCGGTGGCGGCCTCGGAGACGCGGCGGAGCTGGGCCGCAGCGGCGCAGGCGACGAAGCGGCCGCCGGGCGCGAGCCAGCGGGCGGCGGCGAGGCAGTAGGCCTCGATGCCGCCGCGCAGCTCCAAGTGGGCGGGGCCGCGCTGCATGCGCGCGGAAGGCGTCGCGGTCCCGGGCCGCAGGTACGGGGGCGTGCCGGTCATCAGGTCGAAGGCCGCGCC
>JBKPBB010000418.1:0-7953 GCA_046744245.1 Thermodesulfobacteriota bacterium | reverse complement strand
GCGCGAGGCGCTCGGACGCCGCCCTCTCGTCCCCCGCGGCGCGCTTCAAGCGCGCGTTGTCCGCCTCGAGGGCGGCCGCCCGCTCGGCCAGCGCGCGCGCCGCCGCGTTCGGGATGCGGTACTCGAAGCCGGCCGCCACCTTCGTGGAGTCGCTGATCCCGTTGGCGGCGAGGAAGGCGGGCAGGTCACGCGCGGGGATGCCGAACATCTCGGCGACGACCCCTGGGTGATCGCCTGGCCGGGCCCGGTAGAGGAAGGTCTTCCCGTCCTCGCTCAGCGTGAAGAGGGGCTCGGCCGCGGCGGACCCGACGGTCAGGAAGAAGACCGCGGCGAAGAACTCGACCTGCTTTCGGCGCGACAGCATGGGCGACCTCGTGTCGTTTGCCTCGTCCTCACGGCCACCCCGAGGCCGAGTGTAGCTCCGGAACGGATGCCCAGGCAACGGAGCGGTTCGTGCCGCCCAGCCTCAAGGGGCGACGGTCGCCATGACGGTCCCGGTGGCGAGGTCGGCGATCTCGACCCGGACGGGTCCGTCGACCGGGTGAGCCCCGGCGGCGCTGCGCAGCTCGTTCGCCAGGCGGCCGGTGAACTTTTCGCGCACGGCCGGGGGCATGCCCTCCATGGGGAAGTTCTGCACCAGCACCCGCCCGGTCCCGGGGGCCGTCCACTCGAAGCGCACGATGCGCGGGCCCATGATCGGGTGCGTCCGGAAGGCCTCCTCGACCGCTCCCTGGAAGAGGGTGCGTGCGCTCCCGCTGTCCGCGGGCGGGGCCGGCGGGGTGCCCTCGGGAGCGGGCCCCTCGCCGCGCAGCTTTGCGATCATGTCGTCGATCTGCTTGCGGACGCCGTCCTCGCTCGCGAGCCCACGCGCGATCTCGAGCTCGCCGAGGGCGGCGCGGTCGTCGCCCTGCCCGTGGTAGGTGACCGCCAGGTTGTAGTGCGCCTGGAGGAACGACGGGGTCCGCTTGATGACGTCCTTGTAGGTCGCGATCGCGCGCGCCGGGTCGCCGTCGTAGAGGTACATGGTGGCGAGGTCGGTGCGCGCGCTCGGGTCGTCGGGGCGGAGCGCCAGGTAGCGCTCGAAGAGCGGGATCGCTTTGGCGTGGTCGTCGCGGTCGTAGTGGATGTTGGCGACGCCGCGGAGCGCGTCGGCGTTCTTCGGGTCGCGGTCGAGGACGTGCTGGAAGGCGGCCAGCGCGTCGGCCTGGTAGGCGGGATCGAGCTGTGCGGCGCGCGCATCGACCTGCGCCAGCTTGAGCCACATGTCGACGTCGTCGGGCTTCGCCTTCGCCTTGGCCGCGAGGTCGGCGATGAAGGACACCACCTCGGCGGGCAGCGGGACCCTGGCCTTGGCCTCACCGCCCGGGGAGGGCGCACCCGCCCGCGCGGCGGCGGGCCGCGCGGCCCCCGCACCCGGGCCCGGACGGGGCGAGGCGGGCGAGAGGATCTGGGTCCAGATGGCGAGGCCCGCTGCCAGAAAGACCGCGAGCACCGCCGAACCCGCGGTGGTGACCTGCCAGCGGCTCGCGGCGGAGGCCGAGCCATCGCCCGCAAGCGCCGCGCCGCACTCGGTGCAGAACTTGGCTCCCGCGAGCGCCTTCGTCCCGCACTGGGCGCAGAAGCGGACCGACATTGGAGGCGCGCGTGATACTAACCGAAAGCCCGCGGGCGGCCCAGCCGCGTCAAATCGGTGGCGGTCACCATCATATTGGCGGCGGAGCGCGCCGGCAGGCCTTCACCGCGGGTCCGGGATCCCGCTGCGCGAGCCGGCATACGGCTTGCTTTGTCTCGCGGCCACGCATGTCCGACGGGAGGGTCCAAATACTGCTGGTGGAGGACGCCTCGGAGGAGCGGCGCGCCGCCGTGCGCGCGCTCGCGCGCACGGGCTGGGCGGTGACCGAGGCGGTCACGGCCGCCGACGCCTTGGCCGTCCTCCGGCGCGGCGGCGACTTCATCGTGCTGCTTGCGCTCGCCCTCCCCGACATGGATGGGCGGGATCTGCTCGCGCGCATCGCCGCGGACCACCCCGACACGCCCACGGTGATCGTGACCGGCGTCGACGACGTCGCGGTCGCGATCGATGCCATGCAGCGCGGCGCCTGGGACTACGTCGTCGGGCGCGCGGACGGAAGCCACCTGCTCCACCTCTCCCACGTCGTCGCCCGCACCCTCGAGCGCCGCCGGCAGCTCGTACGCGATCGCAACCGCTACCGCGAGGAGATGGAAGCGCTCGCCATCGCGCTGCGCGGCACGAGCGATGGCGTCGTGATCCTCGATCCGATCGGCCGCATCGCGTTCGTGAACCCGGCCCTCGCCCGCGCGTGGGGACAGCCGGAGTCGGCGATCGTCGGTCGCCTCCTCGGCGACTTCGTCTCCGTGCGCGGCGCCCCGGCGGACCTAGGCGACGTGCTGGCGGCGGTCGGCGAGTGTGGGCTCTGGAGCGGCGAGCTGTGCGCGCGCGGCGTCGAGCCTCCGGAGCGCGTGTGGGACGTCACGCTCACCCCGATCCGGTCGCCGGAGCCAGCGCCCGGCGTGGTGCTCGGCCATGCCCGCACGGCGGTCGGCATCTTCCGCGACGTGAGCGAGAAGCACGCCCTCGAGCAGCTGCGCGCGGACTTCCTCTCCATGATCACGCATGACATCAAGGTGCCGCTCACCGTGATCCTGGGCTACACCGAGATGCTGACCGACCCGGAGCCTCCGCCCGACCAGATCCCGCCCGACATCCTGACCCGCATCCGCGAGAGCGGCGAGACGATCCACGCGCTGGTGTGCAACTTCCTGGACCTCTCGCGCATCGAGGCGGGCCGCATGACGCTCGATCGCCGGCCCTTCGACCTGACCGCCATGCTGGCCCACGCCGTCGAGCACTACGGCTCGACTGCCCGCCGCAAAGGCGTCCGGCTCGCGTTGGAGACGGAGCCGCTGCCGCCGCTGGTCGCCGACGAGGCGCAGCTCCAGCGCGTGGTGACCAACCTGCTCGGCAACGCCATCAAGTACACGGCGACCGGCGGCCGCGTCACGGTCAGCACCGCGCGCGAGGACGGGCGGGTCGCCGTCGCCTTCCGCGACACGGGGCGCGGCATCCCGGCCGACGAGATCCCCCACCTCTTCGAGAAGTACCGTCGCGTGCGCGAGACCAAGCGCACGGAGGGGACCGGCCTCGGCCTCTTCATCGCGAAGACGATCGTCGAGGCGCACGGCGGGGACGTCCGGGTCGAGAGCACGCCAGGCGCCGGCTCGACGTTCACGGTTCTGCTGCCGACGGGCTAGCGTCCGCGGCCGGTACGACGGCGGCCGCCGGCCGCCCTGCCGCGGCCTCCGCCGGCGGCTGCAGCGACACGTCCTCCGGCGTGCCCCAGGCACGCGCGACGGCATCGACCACGCGTGTCGCGTCCACGGCCTCGGTCAGGCCGGCCGCCTGGATGAAGTCGAGCACGGCCGGCAGCTCGCTCCGCTGGGCACCGAGCACGTCGCGATGCACCTCGAGGAGGACCCGGCGGCTCGGATCGCGCGCGAGCTTGACCGGCTCGTAGATGATGTCGACCGGCGTGCCGTCGCGCGCCTCGCGGTAGAGGAGCTCGACGAGCTCGGGAAGGAGGCGCATGCAGCCGTGGCTCACGTACTTGCCGATGCTGGCGGGGGCGTTCGTCCCGTGCAGGCCGTAGCCCGGGGCGGAGAGCTGGATCCAGTACTTGCCGAGGGGGTTGTCGGGGCCGGGCAGGACCGAACGCACGACCTTCTCGCCCTGCGCCCGCATCTCCGCCTGGATCGACGGCGGGACGTGCCAGACCGGATCCTGCCGCCGTCCGACGATGCGGTAGTGCCCGGCCGGCGTGGCCCAGTCGGTGCGGCCCACTCCGATCGGGAAGCGGGCGCGTAGCGCGCCCTTCTGGAACCAGTAGAGGGTGCGCACCGCGATGTCGATCACGATGCCGTCGGACCCCCGGCGCGGCACGATGTGGCGGTCGGAGACCTTGAGATGCATGCCCGGCCGGAGTGCGTGCGGGTCGGGCAGGTCGTTCCAGGACTGGAGGAGCGAGCGGTTCATGGTGAAGCGGCCGGTGATCGCCCACAGGTTGTCGCCCGGCGCCACGGTGTAGTCCTGCTCGCCCCCCGCGACGAGGTCGTACACGCGCGGCCTGGCCGACTTGCCCGCCGGCCACGCCGGCGCTGCGAGCAGGACGAGCACCAGGAAGGAAGCGAGCCGCCGCCGCATCACGACGGATCATACCGCCGTGCGACCGACCATCAACCGGCGCAGGGCGCCCGGCGCGTCCGGGAGGTCTCGGGTGACCTCCCGGACGCGCCCCCGGTTCACGTGCCTTCGCCGCCGCGGCCGCTCGCCGCGTAGCTCGTCGGCACGGCGATCTCACTCGAGCCCGCCGTCACCGCCGCCTCGGCCTGCTCGTCGACCAGGAACCACTCCATCGGCCGCCCGGTGTAGCGCGCGATGCGGAACAGCACCTCGGTCGCGGGCACCCGGCCGTTCAGGTAGTTGTAGACGGCCGAGAGGCTGAGACCGAGGTCGTAGGCGAAGGCCTTGGGCTCGTCGGCCACGACTTCTCGGAGCTTCCTCGTGAAGGCCGGGACGCTGATCGTGCTCATGCTCGCTCTCCTCTCGGTTCGCTCCGACCCAAAAAAAAGGCCACCGGACCTCTCGGGGCCGGTGGCCTTTCTTTCGGTTGGAGGGGTTTACGGTCTACGCTGGGAGTTCGCCTCCAGCCGCCGAAAGGCCACCGGCCCAAATCGGGGTGCGCTTCGTAGCCTGCGCGCCCCGGCCGGTACCGCACACGGCGTCGTTCGCCACCTGGCGGTGGCTCATCAGGAACAGATGACTCGACGACGTGGACAGCATCTCAGCCTTCCTTCGACTGCACCCTATCTACACGGGCGCCGCTCGCCGTTGCAAGGGATCCGATTCCACGCTCGTCCCCGCCCACTCGTGACGCAGGGCGACCATGGGGGTCGAGACGGGCTGCCCGCCGCGGCCAGGGGACCCCGAAGCCGAGCCCGCCAACCTCTGAAAAAGACAAGGGCAATGATGATCCCGAGGGAGATGAGGGATCCGCCAGCCGGTTGATCCGCCCGATCAGCACCCCGGCGCCGATGCCGAGGAGCGTACCGAGGACCCCGGCGCCTCGGCCTCGCGCCGCACGCGCTCCAGATGCTCGCGCGTGAGGGCTCGCAGCGACGGGTCGCGGCGCAGGAGGAGGAGCAGGCCGCCCGGCACCGAGAGCGGGATCTTCTCGATCCAGAAGCCGAGGTGGCCGATCAGGAACGCCTTCGCGGCGCCGGCCTTGGCACCGAGCAGCCACACGAAGGTCAGCTCGCGCACGCCCTCGCCCGAAGCCGAGGGCGCGATGAAGGTCCCGACGGTCATCACCGCCGAGGCGAGCAGCACCTCGCTCGCACGCACGTTCTCGGTCGCGAGCGACATCGCGTTGGCAAAGTACATGAGGGTGGTGGTGACCTGGCCCACCACCGCGAGGAGGAGCGCGAGCAGCAGGTAGCCACGGCGGTTCGAGTACGCGGTCGCGGAATCGATCACGCTGGCGGCGAAGCGGCGGGCACGCCCGCCGGGCGCGAAGCGAAGCAGCCCGCGGAACCAGGCGGGCTGGAGGAGGACGAGCACGCCGACGAGCGTGGTCGCGGCGACGAGCCACTTCGTGCCCGCCACCAGCTCGCCGAGCGACTGCCGCTGGGTGATGTCCCGCGCGAACGGCAGGAGGACCAGGATCACGGTGAAGATGCCGACCAGCCCGAGCACCCGCTCGACGACCAGGACGGCCGTGCATTCGACCGGGCGCCGCGTCAGCCGGATGGTGTCGTAGAGGCGCCAGGCGTCGAGGCCCATCGTGCTCGGCGTGACGATGCCGAAGTAGCGACCGATGAAGTACGAGTTCGCAAGATAGCCGAAGCCGAGATCGATCCCCTGGCCGCGCAGCAGGATTTGCCAGCGCCACACGTTGGCGAAGACACCGACGAGCTTCACCGCCATCGCGGCGAGGAACCAGGGCAGGAAGACACGCCAGGTGAGGCTACCGATCACCGCCCACAGCTCCGGCATCTCCGCGGGCACGAGCTGGAAGCCCTGGATGCGGAAGTAGGCCTCGGGCGGCGCCTCGGCGAGTGGCACCTGGACGAACGCGCCCTCCGGCGTGCGGGCGTACACCGTGGCGAGCCCGCCGTCGGCGCAGTGTCGGAGCGGCTTGAAGCGGCGGACGGAGCCGTCCTCCAGCTCGACGAACACGGCGCCCTCCACGGCCGCCAGGCACACCTTCTCGATCGGCACCGGCAGGCGCGGGGGCGGGAGCGACGTGCCGCGCAGCCGGACCCGCAGCCGGCCGAGCAGGCTCGGGAAGGCCGGGTTCGCCGCCTCGAACGCTCCGGGCTCACGCAGCCGGGCGGTCCGGACCGCCCGGTACCCGCCGCCGAACTCGAGGAAGATGCCGACGAAGATCGCGAGCGTGACGCCGAACTTGGCGAGCAGAGCGAGAGTTCCCTTCATGTCGGCGGACCGGCCGTGCGGCGCGCCGTATATCGCACAGCTCCTCCCGGCGGCCAAATCGCGAGCCGGCTCTCTGGCAGCGCTTCGGGACCCGTGATACACGCCCCGGCCAGAAGGGGGGTGAACTGCGGTGAAGCGAACTGGGCTAACGCTGGTTTCTCTGCTGGCGGCCGCTGTCCTCGTCGGATCCCCGGCGCTGGCAGCGCGCAAGGGAGCGCATCACGCTACGGTGTCGTGCGCGAAGATCAAGGAAGCGATGGCGGCCGGCAAGACCGCTGAGGACGTGGAGAAGGAGATGAAGGTCTCGGGCGCGACCGTGAAGCGCTGTACGGCGGCGCCGGCGAAGAGCGGCGGCAAGAAGGCGCCGGCGAAGAACCCGAGCTGATCGCTCGAGCGTCCGGCTAGAACGAGAACGGCGGAGGGGCTCTCACGAGCCCGCTCCGCCGTCTGCTCTCTCGGGCGCCGAAGCGCGCGCCCGCTCAGGCGTCGAAGTAGAGCGCGAACTCGTAGGGATGCGGCCGCAGCCGGATGGCGCTCACCTCGTTCGCCATCTTCCACTCGATCCACGTCTCGACGACGTCCTCGGTGAAGACGTCGCCCTTGAGCAGGAAGTCGTGGTCGCGCTTCAAGGCGTCGAGCGCCTCGTCGAGCGAGCCGGGCATCTTGGGGACGTCCCTCAGCTCCTCGGGCGTGAGGGCATAGATGTCCTTGTCGAGCGGGTCGCCCGGGTTGAGGCGCCGCTCGATGCCGTCGAGTCCGGCCATGAGCATGGCCGAGAAGGCGATGTAGCCGTTGCAGGCCGGATCGGGGAAGCGCACCTCGATGCGCTTCGCCTTGGGTGAGGGCGAGTACATCGGGATGCGGACTCCCGCAGACCGGTTACGGCTCGAGTAGGCGAGGTTGATCGGCGCCTCGAAGCCAGGCACCAGCCGGCGATAGGAGTTGACGGTAGGGCAGGTGAAGGCCGCAAGGGCCGGGGCATGCTTCAGGATGCCACCGATGTAGTGCATGCCGAGCTCGCTCATGCCGCCGTAGCGGTCGCCCGCGAAGAGCGGCTTCTCGCCCTTCCAGATCGACTGGTGGGTGTGCATGCCGCTGCCGTTGTCGGCGAAGATCGGCTTCGGCATGAAGGTCGCCGTCTTGCCATAGCGGCGGGCGACGTTCTTGACGATGTGCTTGTACCACATGAGCGCGTCGCCCATCTTGACCAGCGACAGGAAGCGCAGGTCGATCTCGGCCTGCCCGGCGGTCGCCACCTCGTGGTGGTGCTTCTCCACCCGGTAGCCGAGCTTCTCCAGCTCGCGGACCATCTCGGTGCGGATGTCCTGGAAGGTGTCGGTCGGCTGGACCGGGAAGTAGCCCTCCTTGTAGCGCGGCTTGTAGCCGAGGTTCTTGCTCTGGATGAGCCGGCCGCCACGGTCGTTCAGCGTGTCGACCTCGCG
>JBKPBB010000351.1:0-2592 GCA_046744245.1 Thermodesulfobacteriota bacterium | reverse complement strand
CGATCCACGGGCGCCCCACGCTCGCGTCCGTTCCGACCCGAGACAGGGTCTCGGGTCGAGTCACGTTTGCCGCGCCGGCTTTGCCGGCCGTGGCACGGCCTCCGCACGATCCACGGACGCCCGACGCTCGCTTCCGTTCCGACCCGAGACAGGGTCTCGGGTCGAGTCACCGCGCCGGCTTGGCCGGCCGCGGCACGGCCTCCGCATGATCCACCGGGCGCTCCACACTCGCTTCCGATCCCGACGCGAGACAAGGTCTCGCGTCGATTTCGTCGCGCCGCAGCTCGGGCGCGGCCTCGACCGCGACCGCCCGGCCGACGAGACGCTCGAGGGCTTCGACGCTCCGCCGCTGCTGCTCGGTCAGGAAGGCCGCCACCTCGGGATGGACGCGCAGCGCGATGCGCGGCGAGTTCTTCGCCCCGGCGGCCTCGCGCTGCACGCGGCGGAGCGCATCGTAGGCGAGCGTCTCGAGCGAGCGCACGCGGCCCGCGCCGCCGCAGTGCGGGCAGGGGGCGAGGAGGAGCTGCTCGAGGCTCTCGCGCGTCCGCTTGCGCGTCATCTGCACCAGGCCGAGCTCCGAGATGCGGAGCACGTTGGCGCGCGCCTTGTCCTTGCGGACCGCCTCCTGGAGCGCGTCGAAGACCTTCTTTCGGTTGGCGGCCTGCTCCATGTCGATGAAGTCGATCACGATGATGCCGCCGATGTTGCGCAGGCGAAGCTGCTGCACGACCTGTTTCGCGGCCTCGAGGTTGGTCTTGAGGATCGTCTCCTCCTGGTCCGTCTTGCCGACGTAGCGGCCGGTGTTGACGTCCACCGTGGTGAGCGACTCGGTCTGGTCGAAGATCAGGTAGCCGCCCGACTTGAGCCACACGCGCCGCTCGAGGGCGCGGTTGATCTTGGTCTCGACGCCATGCTGGTCGAAGATCGGCGTGAGGCCCTCGTAGAGGTGGACGCGGGAGGCCAGCCGCGGCATGAGCGCGGTCACGAACTCGACCACGCGCGCATGGTCCTCCGGGCTGTCGATCGCGAGCCGGTCGACGTCGGAGGTGAAGAGGTCGCGGACCGTGCGCAGCACGAGGTCGAGGTCGGAGTGGACGAGGGCGGGCGCGCTCGCGGCGTCGGCCTGCTTCTCGAGGCGCGCCCACAGACGCGTCAGGAAGCGCACGTCGTCGTGGATTTCCCGCTTCGTCACGCCTTCGCAGGCGGTGCGCACGATGAGGCCGCCCTCCTCGGGGCGCTCGGCCTCGACGATGGCGCGCAGGCGGTCGCGCTCCGCGGGGTCCTCGATGCGGCGCGAGATGCCGATGTGCTGCGTCCCCGGCATGAAGACCAGGTAGCGGCCGGGCAGCGAGAGGTGGGCGGTCACGCGCGCGCCCTTGGTTCCGATCGGCTCCTTCGCCACCTGGACCAGCACCTCCTCGCCCTTGTGCAGGCGCTCCTCGATCGGGCGCGTGTCGCGCGGCGGGGGGAGCGCCGGCGCCTCGACCAGCTCGGCGGCGTCGCCCTCGCGCGCCACCTCGGGCGGCAGCGCCGGGCCGCCCACGTCCGAGGCGTGGAGGAACGCCGCCTTCGGGAGCCCGATGTCGATGAACGCCGCCTGCATGCCCGGCAGCACGCGCAGCACCTTGCCCTTGTAGATGTTGCCCGCGATCCCGCCGTCGCCGCGGCGCTCGATGTGCAGCTCGACCAGCGTCGTGTCCTCGAGGAGCGCCACCCGCGTCTCCCACGGGGCCACGTTGATGAGGATCTGCTTCGCCACCGCCGTCAGGCGGCGCCCGCGCGGAAGCGCGTCGCGACCTTGTGCACGCGGAGGGTCGGGACCTCCTCGGGCGGGATGGCGAGCAGCTCGCCGAGGAGCGCGCCGGGCTTGACGGTGCCCTCGGGCCCCACCGCCAGCTCGAGCGAGAGGCGCTGCGGCGCGGTCATCTCGAGCGCACGCACGAAGCGGCGCGCGTCCACGGTGCGCTCCCCCGACCGCGTGTGCTTGCGGAGGGGGAACGACGACGCCCCGGCGAAGCGCGCGAGCGCGGCGGCGACCGCGTCGGGCGCGGGCGGCCGATCGAGCGCGGCCAGGTCGACCTCGTAGACGAAGGCCGCGATGCCGGCGTCGATGCTGGGCGCGGCGCGTGAGACCTCGGCGGCGCCCACGGGCTCCAGCCCCTCGGGCAGCTCGGCCGCGAGACGCGCGGCGACCGTCTCCGGCGGGGTGGCGGCGGTGAGATCCAGGTCGACGTACTCGTCGTCGCTCGAGAAGCCGAGCGGGATGGCGGGGCTGAAGGAGAGCCGCGGCATCGGGTGGTGCCCCTGCGAGAAGGCGAGCGGCAGGCGCGCACGGCGCGCGGCGCGCAGGAAGACGCTGCCGATCTCGCGCGTGCCGATGAAGCGGGCGGGGCCGCGCTTGCGGTAGCAGAGGCGGATGCGCTGCGCGGGCGGGGGCGCGGCCGGGGCAGGGGCGAGGGACGAGGGCACGGCGCCGAGCCATTCTTCGGCGTTGCCTTCGGCAGGCGCGCGCGGGCCTGCGGAGCTCGCGGCGGGGGCGGCCCCGTCCTCGCTTGCCACGGGCTCCGGGAGCGGCACCGCCTCGGGTAGAGG
>JBKPBB010000043.1:0-2567 GCA_046744245.1 Thermodesulfobacteriota bacterium | reverse complement strand
GAGACCGGCCACCTGGTGTTCTCGACCCTGCACACCAACTCCGCGGTGCAGACCATCAACCGCATCATCGACGTCTTCCCGCCGCACCAGCAGTCGCAGGTGCGCGCGCAGCTCTCGCTCGTGCTCCAGGGCGCGATCTCGCAGCAGCTCATCGCGCGGCGGGACGGGCGCGGCCGGGTGCTGGCCGCCGAGGTCATGATCCCCAATGCCGCCATCCGCAACCTGATCCGCGAGGAGAAGGTGCATCAGATCTACTCGCAGATGCAGGTCGGCCAGTCGAAGTTCGGCATGCAGACCATGAGCCAGGCGCTCATCGGCCTGGTGCAGCGGAACCTCATCACGCCCGACGAGGCGGTCGCTAACGCCACCGAGGCCGACGAGGTCCGCATGATGCTCGGGCAGCAGACGGCGCGGCGCGTCGGCTGAGGGAGGGGAGAATGGCGGTCTACCGCTGGCAGGGCGTGTCGCCCAAGGGCGAGACGCTCAAGGGGGAGATGGAAGCGAGCAGCCGCGAGGCGGTGATCATCCGCCTGCGCAGCCAGCGCATCCAGCCGCAGCCCTCGCGCATCAAGGAAAAGGGCAAGGGGTTCGACGTCGACATCAACGTCCCCAGCTTCGGCTCCCCGGTGAAGGCGCGCGACATCGTGGTGTTCACGCGGCAGTTCGCCACCATGATCGACGCCGGCCTGCCCATCGTGCAGTGCCTCTCCATCCTCGCTGCGCAGACCGACTCGAAACCCTTCCGGCGCGCCATCGGCACGGTCAAGGACGACGTCGAGAGCGGCACCACGCTCGCCGAGGCGATCCGCAAGCACAGCAAGATCTTCTCCGACCTCTACACCCACATGGTGCAGGCCGGCGAGGTCGGCGGCATCCTCGACACGATCCTCGTCCGCCTCGCGAACTACCTCGAGAAGGCGGTCAAGCTGAAGAGCAAGATCAAGGGCGCGATGATCTACCCGGCGTGCATCGTGACGGCGGCCGTCCTCGTCACCGCGGTCCTGCTCATCTGGGTGATCCCGGTCTTCGCCGAGGTGTTCGAGAGCTTCGGGCACGCGCTGCCCGCGCCCACCCAGTTCGTGATCAATCTCTCGCACTTCACGATCGACCACGTGTGGTACCTGGCCGCGATCCCGATCATCGCCGCGGTCGCCTTCCGCTACGCCTACAAGACGGAGCAGGGCCACGTGGCGATCGACCGCGCCCTGCTGCGCGTGCCGATCTTCGGGCCCCTCATCCGGAAGTCGGCCGTAGCCCGCTTCACGCGCACCCTCGGCACGCTCGTCTCCTCGGGCGTGCCCATCCTCGACGCGCTCACCATCACGGCGCGCACGGCGGGCAACAAGGTGGTCGAGCACGCCATCATGAACGCCCGGCAGAGCATCTCCAACGGACAGACGATCGCCGACCCGCTCATCGAGAGCAAGGTCTTCCCGCCCATGGTGTGCCAGATGATCAGCGTCGGCGAGACCACCGGCGCGCTCGACACCATGCTGCAGAAGATCGCCGACTTCTACGAGGATGAGGTCGACAACATGGTGAACAACCTGATGTCTCTCCTCGAGCCGGCGGTGATCCTCTTCCTCGGCGTGGTGATCGGCGGTCTCGTCATCTCCATGTACCTGCCCATCTTCAAGCTGGGCGCGGTCATGGACGGATGACGCGCTGCCGTCCCGACGGGGCCGTGCACGGAGAGGACGCCTGCCGGCCGCGCACCCGGGCGTGACGAGGCACGGGTCCGTCCCCCGCTTCGTTTCGTCCCACCTCGAGTTTGACCCATCCGGGAGGCCGGGCTAACCGTGCCCGCGGTGCTGTCCAGCATGTCGCCGCTTCCCATGCGCGCCGAGGACGGCGGCTGGCTCGTGCTGAGCCTCGCCTTCGCGCTCGGCGCCTGCATCGGGAGTTTCCTCAACGTCTGCATCTACCGCCTCCCCCAGGACGAATCGGTGCTGCGGCCGGCATCGCGCTGCCCGGGCTGCGGTACACCGATCGCGTGGCGTGACAACATTCCCCTCCTCTCCTGGTTCCTCCTCGGCGCCCGCTGCCGCGCCTGCCGCGCCTCGATCCCGGCACGCTATCCCCTGGTCGAGGCGGCGACCGGGGCGCTCGCGGTGCTGGCGCTCGTCGCTTTCGGCCCGAGCCCGGCGGCGGCAGTCGCCTTCCTCTTCACCGCGGCGCTCCTCCTCATCACCTTCGTCGACCTCGATCACCGCTTCATCCCCGACGAGGTGAGCCTGCCGGGCATCGTGGTGGGGCTCGGCGCCGCGTTCCTCCCGGGCGGCATCGGGCCGCTCGACGCGCTCGCCGGCGCCATCCTGGGCGGCGGCGTCCTGTGGGCCGTCGCCTGGACCTACGAGCGCCTGACCGGCGTCGAGGGCATGGGCTTCGGCGACGTCAAGCTGCTCGCCATGATCGGCGCCTTCCTCGGCTGGCAAGCGATCCCGGCCGTGCTCGTGGTCTCCTCGCTCACCGGCTCGCTCGCCGGCATCGCGGTCCTCTTCGCGGGCCGCGGCCGCCGGCGCATGCGGCGCGTGGCGCGCCGTCTCGGCGCGTGCGCCGTGCTGCCC
>JBKPBB010000376.1:0-8504 GCA_046744245.1 Thermodesulfobacteriota bacterium | reverse complement strand
AGTGCGACCAGGCCCGCGGCGGCGGCTGCGAGCACGGCCAGGCCGCGGGTGGAGAGCCGTCGCGCGGGCTCGGCCGCGAGCCGGAGCACCGCCGGCGCCGTCACCAGCGCGAGCGCGGGCAGGCTGGGCAGGAGGTAGTAGCGGAGCTTCCACTCCGCGGGCGTGAAGGCGACGAGCGGCGCCGCCGCCCAGCAGAGGAGGAAGCGCAGGCGCGGGTCGCGGAAGCCGCCCGTCCGCCACGCCTGCCAGAGCGCCAGCGCCGTGAACGGCGTCCACGGGAGCGCGACCGCCGGCAGGTGCTTCACGTAGAAGAGGAGGTGGTAGGCGAGCGACTTCGGCGAGTAGGCACCGCCGGCGGCCAGCCCGCCGGCCAGGTTGCGAAGGTAGCGCCCCATCAGGTGCTCGTGCACGAAGAGCCGACCCCAGCCCGCGAGCGCGACCGCGTACCAGCCGAGGCCGAGGACGACGAGGGCGGCGAGGCCAGGCAGGGTGACGATGTGCGGCAGCCGGCGGAGATCGCGCTCCCAGGCGAGGAAGGCGCCGAGCGTGAGCGCGAACAGCACCGGCGCGACCGGCCCCTTGGCGAAGGTCGCGGCGCCCAGCCACACGAGTGCCGCCGAAGCATCGCGGCGTTCTCCGTCGCGCCACCAGCGGAAGGCGCGCCCGAGCGCGAGGGAGAGGAGCAGCACGAGCAGCACGTCGGGCCGCGCCGCGCGCGCGTGGGTGAAGAGGGCAGGGGTGGTGGCGAGGAGCGCTGCGGCGGCGAGGCCGGCGGAAGTCCCGAGCAGATCGGCGCCCAGGGCCGCCGTCCACCCGACGAGCGCCGCGCCGGCGAGCGCCGAAGGCAGCCGGACCGCCGTCTCCGAGAAGCCGGCGGCGCACGGGAGCGCCGCGAGCCAGTGGTAGAGGATCGGCTTGTCGGGGAGCAGCTCGCCGTTGAAGCGCGGCCAGAGCCAGTGGCCGGCGACCACGTCCTCGACGATGCCCGCCTCGCGCGCCTCGTCGTCGCCGACGATGTCCGAGGCGCCGAGCCCGTGGAGTGCGAGGACCAGGTAGCCGGCGGCGAGCAGGAGCCCTCCGCGGCTAGCGGGTGACGACAAAGTCCCGCTCGCCCCGCGGCGGGGTCCACTCGACCGACACGTCCTCCACGCGCGCGCCGGGCGGCCCGCGGCGGGTCCAGGCGATGATCGCGTCCACGGCGGCGCGCTCGCCCTCGACCTCGGCCTCGACCGTGCCGTCGGCGCGGTTCCGGACCCAGCCGCCCACGCCGAGCCGCCGGGCCTCGCTCTGCATCGAGCCGCGGAACCACACGCCCTGCACGAGGCCGCGGACGACGAGGTGCGCCCGCACCGCCATCATTTCTCCAGCAGGCGGAGGAACGCGTCCTCCTCGAGGACCGGGACGCCGAGCTTCTTCGCCTTGGCGAGCTTCGAGCCCGGCTCGGCGCCCACCACCACGTAGTCGGTCTCCTTGCTGACGCTCGAGACGACCCGCCCGCCGAGCGCCTCGATCCGCCGCTGCGCCTCGGGCCGCGTCATGGCGGCGAGCCCGCCCGTCAGGACGAACTTCTTTCCCGCGAGCGGCCCTTTCGCCCGGGTGACGGGGGCGGGCTTCACACCGAGGTCGAGGAGGCGCTGGATGACCTTCCGATTCTGCCGCTCGGCGAAGAAGCGCCGGATCGAGGCCGCGACCTCGGGGCCCACGTCGCGCACCTCCTGCAGCTCCTCCTCGCTCGCGTCCATGAGGCGGTCGAGGCGGCCGAAGTGCTCGGCCAGCGCCTTGGCCGTCGCCTCGCCCACCTGCCGGATGCCGAGCGCCACCAGGAAGCGGGCCAGCGTGGTCTGCTTGCTGCGCTCGATCTGGGCGCGGAGGTTCACCGCCGACTTCTTCCCCATGCGCTCCAGGCCGGCGAGCGTGTCCTCGTCGAGGCGGTAGAGGTCGGCCAGATCGCGCACCAGCCCGCGCTCGACCAGTTGATCGACGAGCTTCTCGCCGAGCCCCTCGATGTCCATGGCGCCGCGCGCGCCGAAGAAGCGCACCGCCTGCTTCAGCTGCGCCGGGCAGGAGAGGCCGATGCAGCGGTACGCCACCTCGCCCTCGGCGCGCACCACCTCGGCGCCGCACACCGGGCACTTGCGCGGCATGCGGAACTTCTTCTCCTTGCCGGTCCGCTTCTCGGTGAGGACCTTGACGACGTAGGGGATGACGTCGCCCGCGCGCTCGATCAGCACGGTGTCGCCGATGCGCACGTCCTTGCGCTCGATCTCGTCCATGTTGTGGAGGGAGGCGTTGCGGATGGTGACGCCGCCCACCGCGACCGGCTCGAGCTCGGCGATGGGGGTCAGCACACCCGTCCGCCCGACCGAGGGCACGATGGCGTTCACGCGCGTGATCGCCTGACGCGGCTTGAACTTGTAGGCGACCGCCCAGCGCGGCGAGCGCGAGATCTCGCCCAGGCGGCGCTGGAGCGCCAAGTCGTTCACCTTGACGACCACGCCGTCGATCTCGTAGTCGAGGCGGTCGCGCTTCTCCTCCCGCTCGGCGAAGAAGGCGACCACCTCGTCGAGCGTGGCGCACACCCGGCTCATGGGCACGGGCTTCAAGCCGGCATCGGCGAGCGCCTGCAGCGTCTCCCAGTGGGTGGCGAAGCGCGCGCCGTGGATCTCGCCCACGCCGTGGCAGACGAAGTCGAGCGCGCGCGCGGCGGTGATCGCGGGATCGAGCTGCTTCAAGGACCCCGCGGCGGCGTTGCGCGGGTTGGCGAACACGGGCTGCCCGGCCTCCTCGCGCTCGCGGTTCAGCTTCTGGAAGGCCTTGAGCGGCAGGTAGACCTCGCCCCGCACCTCGAGGAGCTCGGGGGGCTTCCGCGCCTCGCTCCGCAGGCGGAGCGGCACGCTCCGGATCGTCCGGATGTTGGGCGTGACGTTCTCGCCCACGGTGCCGTCGCCGCGCGTCGAGCCGACGGTGAGGACGCCCTTCTCGTACACCAGCTCGACCGCCACGCCGTCGATCTTCGGCTCGGCGACGTACTCGATGCGCTCGCGACCGAGGAACTTCCGCGCCCGCTCGTCGAAGGCCGCCATCTCCTCGGGCGTGGTGACGTTCTGCAGCGAGAGCATCGGCTGGCGGTGGCGGACGGTGGCGAACTCGGCGAGCGGCGCGGCGCCCACGCGCTGGGTGGGCGAGTCGGGCGTGCGCAGCTCGGGGTGCGCCTCCTCGAGCGCCTGGAGGCGGCGGAAGAGCGCGTCGTACTCCGCGTCGGAGATCTCCGGGTCGTCGAGCACGTAGTAGCGGTGGTTGTGGCGCTCGATCTCGCGCCGGAGGTGCGCGACCTCCTCCCGAACGTCGGCCTTCGTTTCCGCCCGGGCCATCGGCGGTCTGACTACCAGCTTGACGACCCTCCGTCATCTGCTATGAGGGCGCGTTCGTGCGCCGCTGCTGGATCCTGCTGGTGCTCCTCGCCCTGCCGCGCGGCGGCCGCGCGATCGAGCTGCCCGTGGTCGCGGAGACGCTGCCGAACGGGCTCCGCGTGCTGCTCCACGAGGACCACTCCTTGCCCGTCATCTCCTCCTACGTCTTCTACCGCTCGGGCTCGCGCAACGAGCGCCACGGCCAGACGGGCATCGCGCACCTCTTCGAGCACATGATGTTCAACGGGGGGAAGAAGTTCGGGCCCGGCAAGTTCGACGACCTGATCGAGGGCAACGGCGGCTCCACCAACGGCTACACGACGCACGACTACACCGCCTACCTGAACAACTTCCCGAAGGAGGCGCTCCCGGTCGTGCTCGACCTGGAGAGCGACCGCATGGCGAACCTCGCCCTCACCAAGCAGAACCTCGAGCAGGAGCGCGGCATCGTCATGGAGGAGCGCCGGCTCCGCATCGACGACCAGGTGGGCGGCGTGATGAGCGAGGAGCTCTACCTCCACGCCTTCGAGCAGAGCCCGTACCGCTGGAACACGATCGGCTTCATGTCGGACCTCAGGAGGATCACCCTGGACGAGGCGCGCGCCTACTTCGAGACCTACTACGCGCCCAACAACGCGACGCTGGTGCTGGCCGGGGACCTCGAGCCGCGCGCCGCGATGGCGCTCGTGCGCCGCTACTTCGGCGGTATTCGGCGCCGTCCCGCTCCGGCGCCGGTGGACGCGAGCGAGCCGCCGCAGGACGGCGAGCGGCGCGTGGCCGTGCGCAAGAACGCCGAGCTGCCGGCGGTGCTGATCGGCTGCCACACCGCCCGCGCCGCCGACCCCGACCGGCCCGTGCTCGACGTGGTCGAGCAGCTCCTCGCCCACGGCGACAGCTCACGCCTCTACGAGGACCTGGTGCGCGCGCACGAGGTCGCGACCGGCGTGGAGGCCAACAACGACTGGGGCATCGAGCCGGACCTCTTCTGGATCTACGCCCAGGCCCGGCCCCGGAAGACGGCGGCGGACCTGGAGGAGCGCATCGACGCGGTGCTCGCGCGGCTCGCCGCCGAGCCCGTGCCCGAGGCCGAGCTCCGCAAGGCGAAGAACAAGCTGCGCGCGGAGCTGGTGCGGAACCTGAAGACCGTGAACGGCAGGGCCAGCCAGCTCGGCTTCTTCGAGACCGTGCTCGGCGACTACCGCGCCATGTTCGGGCTCGAGGCGGCGTGGGAGAAGGTCGGCGCCGAGGACGTCAAGCGCGTGGCCGCCGGCTACCTCCAGCCGGCGAAGCGCACGGTCGTCGTGCTCGAGCCGATTCCGTCCGGGCGGCCCGCGAAGGACGTGCCGCCGCGGCCGGGAGGCGTCTCGTGAGGGCGCTCGGGCTCCTCCTGGCGCTCGCCGTCCCGGCGCTCGCGGCCGCCGACCTCCGCCTCCCGCCGATCACGCGCGCCACGTTCGACAACGGGCTCCGCGTGCTGATCGTCGAGTACCACGAGCTTCCCCTGGTCGAGTTCCACCTGATCGTGGGCGCTGGCGCGGCCCAGGACCCGCCCGGCAAGGGAGGCCTCGCGGCGCTCACCGCCGGCACGCTCACCCGGGGCACAGGCAAGCTCTCCGCCGACGAGCTGGCGCGCGCGATCGAGTCGCTCGGCGGCCGCATCACGGCCACGCCGGGCACGGACGGCACCATCGTCACGGCCGAGTTCCTCTCCCCGGACTTCGCCGCCGGGCTCGACCTCCTGCGCCAGGTGCTCCTCGATCCCGCCTTCGCGCGCGACGAGGTCCGGCGCCGGCGCGACGAGCAAGCGGCCGGCATCGTGGCCGCGCTCGAGGACGCGAGCGCCATCGCCGACGAATGCTTCGCGGGCTTCCTCTACGGCTCTCACCCCTACGGCCGCCCGATCGAGGGCCTCAGCACGACCGTCCCCAAGCTCGGACGCGGCGACGTGGCCGACTTCTACGAGCGCTGGTACCGCCCGAACGACACCATCCTCGTGCTCGTGGGCGACGTGTTTGCGGCCGAGGCGACGGTCCGCCTGCGCGAGGCCTTCGGCGCGTGGCGCCCGCGTCCCGACGCGCTCGCGGTGCGCGCCGCGCCCCCCTCGCGCCTGACCGCTCGCCGGGTGCTCCTGGTCGACAAGCCGGACGCCACCCAGACGCAGATCCGGCTCGGCAACGTCGCGATCGCGCGCAACGATCCCGCCTACGTCCCCGCCGTGGTCGCCAACACGATCCTCGGCGGCGGCTTCACCTCGCAGCTGATCGAGGAGCTGCGCATCAAGCGGAGCCTCACCTACTCCGCGTGGAGCATGTTCGCGGCGCGGCTCGCGGGCGGCGACTTCCGCCTGGGCACGTTCACCAAGACGCCGACCACGACCGAGACGCTCGCGCTCGCGCTCTCCGTCGAGGGCGAGTTCCGGAGCCACGCCCCCGCGCGCGAGCGCCTCGCCAAGGCGAAGACGTATCTCCGCGGGCAGTTCCCGCTCCGCATCGAGAGCCCCGACGCGCTGGCCGCGCGCCTGGCGGAGGCCGAGTTCAACGCGCTCGGCCCCGAGGAGCTGGCCACCTACCGCGCGCGCGTGGCGGCGGTGACGCCCGAGCAGGCGGCCGAGGTGGCCGGGAAGCTCATGCCGCCGCCGGAGGCGGTCGCCATCGTGGTGGTCGGCAAGGCGGCCGATATCCACGACGCCCTGGCTGCCCGCTTCGGCCCACTCGAGACGATGGCCGCGAGGGATTGCGAGAAGCTCTCGGCGGCGAAGCGATAGCTGAGCAGGGCCTCACGGCCTCCATGACATCCCGGTTGAGCCATCGCTGACACCTTCGGGATGCACGGGCTCCGTTCCACCGTGCCGGCGAACCGGCACAATGCTTGCTCCTCCGCCGTGTCATGCCCGAGCCGGTCAACCGACGTGCCCCGCTGTCCGAGGCGGCGGCCGCGTCCACGGGGCGCCGGGTGCTCCTCGTCGACGACCACCCCGACATCCGCGCCATGCTTTCCCTGGCGCTCGCGGGGGCTGGCGTGGGGGATGTCCTCACCGCCAGCGACGGCCGGGAAGCCCTCGCGCTGATCGAGCGTGACCTGCAGCAGGTGAAGGAGGTCGGGCGGCGGCTCATGGTCGACCTGATCGTGCTGGACATCATGATGCCGGGACTGAGCGGCTTCGACGTCCTCCGCGCGCTGCGCGCGCGGTTCACCGAGCTCCCACCCGTATTGATCATCAGCGCGCTCGACAGCCAGGCCCACGTCCAGGAGGCGATCGAGCTCGGGGCCGTGGAGTACGTCAGCAAGCCGATCGACATCGAGTTCCTCCGCCACAAGGTCCGGGCGCTCATCGACGCGCCGCACCGGCTCTCGTCCAATAGGGCCCGCGTCCCCGTGGTGGAGAGGACCGGGGGCGCGCAGCCGCTTCGAACCGATAAGCCCGCAGCGCGCCGCAACGCCTTGTGGATCGGATGAAGTCCGGGCCCGCCGCTGCGCGGCGGCGCTTGGGCTGACGGCAGGCGGGCGAGCCTACAGCGCGCTGCCGACCGCGGTGGGCTCCTGCTCTCCGGCCACGCGGACGACGGCGAAGAAGCGGGGCACGTAGTCGCGGCTGCTGCGCGGGAGGTAGCCGCGCTCGGCGAGGCGCCAGAACGACGCTTCGGGATCGCGGGCGAGCGCGCGGTCGACCCGGCGCTCGCCCGCGTTGTAGGCGGCCAGCGCGAGGGGCCAGTCGCCGTAGCGGTCGTGGAGGAGGCGGAGATACTGCGCGGCGGCGCGCGTGGCCCGCTCGGGCTGCACGCGGTCGTCGCGGTGGGCGTTCACCACCAGCCCGAAGCGGCGGGCGGTCGCGCGCCGGAGCTGCCAGAGGCCGCGCTCGCCCCGGCGTCCCCGGGCCATCGGGTAGAAGTTGCTCTCGATCACCGGGAGGAGCGCGAGGCTCGTCGGCACGCCGTTCGCCGCCAGGATCCTGCGCAGACCGGGCAGGTAGCGCGCCCCGCGCGCCAGGCTGTCCGCCGTCTCCTGGCGAAGCCCTGGGTGCATGCGGAGCCGCTGTTCCCAGGCGTCGATGGGCGCGTCGTCGAGGGTGCCCAGCTCGCCGGGCGGAGCGGGCGGCACGCTCGGCAGGAGCGGCGCGCTGGACGCCACGGGCGACGGCGCGTGCTGGAGCGGAGCACACGCGGCCAGGACGGCCAGGAGCATGAGTGCGACACGCATGGCGGGTCGGAGAGAGCAAGCCGCTTGCCGCCCCCGCCGGGACGCCGAAATCGCACCGGGCGCACAGCGCGCGCGGGCTCCGAGCGGCCATCGGGTGACGCCGCCGGCAAAATTTGAACGGCTTGCCTTGCTGAAACGAATGTTTTAAGCAGTTGTTTGTGGGCGGCACCAAGGACCGGCTCCTCACCGCCGCCGCCGAGCTGTTTGCCGAGCGGGGCTTCCACCGCACCACCGTGCGCGACATCGCGGCGCGCGCGCGGGTCAACGTCGCGGCCGGGAACTACCACTACGGCTCGAAGCGGGCGCTCTACCTCGCCGTGCTGCGCGCCCAGTTCGCCGACGTGCGCGCCACCCTGCGGGCGCGCGGCGCGGCGGTGCCCGAGGGCGAGCTACGGGGGCTCTCGCGCCGGCAGCTGGCCGCGCTCCTGCGCACGCGGGTGAACGTCATGCTCGACCTGCTGATCGGGCCGCCGCCCGGGCTGCACGGAACGCTGATGCACCGGGAGATGTGCGATCCGAGCGAGGCGCTGCCGGTCATCGTCGACGAGTTCATCCTTCCCATGTTCGGCGAGATGCGGGCGATCGCCGCGCGCCTCGCCCCCGGGGTCGAGCGGAAGGCCCTCGAGCGCTGCGTCTACAGCGTGGTCGGGCAGGCGCTCTTCTACCGCTTCACCATGCCCGTCACGCTCCGTCTCCTCGGCGTGCCCGCCTATCCGCGCGGGCTCGCACGCGAGCTGGCGGCGCACATCACGGCGTTCTCGCTGGGGGGCTTCGAGCGGGTGGCGGGGGGCAGGCATGGCCGGTAGTGGGGCGGGTGCCGGGGTACCCCCGGGGCGAGTCGGGAGCCCGGCCGGCGAATGCTTTGGGTGCCGGAGGCTCTCGCGCGCGGCCGTGGTA
>JBKPBB010000262.1:0-6035 GCA_046744245.1 Thermodesulfobacteriota bacterium | reverse complement strand
TCGCATTGAAGGGGGTGCAGGCCTTTGCTACAAACCGCCGTTCACCCGTTCATCCTCGCATGCCGCCCCCCGACACGCTCGCCGCCGTCAAAGGCTTCCGGGACGTCCTCCCCGACGAGAGCCGGCGCTGGCGGGCCCTCGAGGAGGCGGCCGAGCGCGTCTTCACGTGCTACGGGTTCGGCGAGATCCGCCTGCCGGTGGTGGAGCGGACCGAGCTCTTCGCGCGCTCGCTCGGCGAGACCACCGACATCGTCGAGAAGGAGATGTACTCGTTCGCGGACCGCGACGAGACCGGGCTCACGCTGCGTCCCGAGGCGACCGCGGGCGTGGTGCGCGCCTACCTCGAGAGCGGCCTCGCGCAGAGCGACCCGAGCGCACGCCTCTACTACCGCGGCCCGATGTTCCGGCGCGAGCGGCCGCAGCGCGGCCGCTACCGGCAGTTCTACCAGATCGGGGCCGAGGTGCTCGGGCGGGACGACCCGCTCGCCGACGCCGAGCTGCTCGTCATGCTCGATCGCTACCTCGCCGGCGTGGGCGCGCGCGCGACGCAGCTCGAGCTCAACTCGGTCGGCGATCGCGTCTGCCGCCCCGTCTACCGCGAGCGCCTGCGCGAGTTTGGGCGCGCCCACCTGGCGGGACTCTGTCCCGACTGCCACCGCCGCCTCGAGCGCAACCCGCTGCGCATGCTCGACTGCAAGGTGGAGTCGTGCCAGGAGATCATGGCGCGCGCGCCGGTGGCGGCGGACAGCCTGTGCGAGGGGTGCCGCGCGCACCTGGGCGCAGTACGTGCGCTCCTCGAGCAGGAGCACGTCGCCTACGCGATGAATCCGCGCCTGGTGCGCGGGCTCGACTACTACTGTCGGACGGCCTTCGAGGTCGTCGCGGGCGGGCTCGGCGCGCAGAACGCGGTGGGCGGCGGCGGGCGCTACGACGGGCTGGTGGCGGCGCTCGGCGGGCCCGACGTCGCCGGCGTCGGCTTCGCGCTCGGCCTCGAGCGCCTCGCCATGGTGGCGCCGGAGGTCGAGGCCGAAGCACCGGGTCCCGCCGCCCTCATCCTCCCGCTCGCGGCGCGCGCCGTGGGGCCGGCGCTCGCGCTCGCCACCCGGCTCCGCGACGGCGGCCTCGCCGTCGGGCTCGAGCCGGCGGGGCGGAGCCTGAAGGCGCTGCTCCGCACCGCCGACCGCCGGCGCGCGCGCCTCGCGGTCATCCTGGGCGAGGAGGAGCTCGAGGCCGGACGGGCGACGGTGCGCGACCTGGTGCTCCACCAGGACCGCCGCCAGGTCCTCCCGCTCGATGCGAGCGGCCCCGAGCTCGCGCGCTCGCTGCAGGCGATGATCGGGGGCGGGGAGTGAGCGCGCTCGTCGAGCCGCTGGGCGACTGGCGGCGCAGCGACCTGTGCGGCGCGCTCCGCCCCGCGGACATCGGGCGCGCGGTGACGCTCTGTGGCTGGGTGCATGCGCGCCGCGACCACGGCGGCGTGCTCTTCATCGATCTCCGCGACCGCAGCGGCCTCGTGCAGGTCGTCTGCAACCCCGCCGACAGCCCGGCGGCGCACGCCCGGGCCGGCGAGGTGCGGCTCGAGTACGTGATCGCGGTGCGCGGCGAGGTGCGGCCCCGTCCCCCGGAGACGGTCAACGTGGAGCTGCCGACGGGTGCCATCGAGGTGTGCGTCCGCGAGCTCCGCGTGCTCAACACCGCACGGCCGACGCCGTACCCGATCGACGATGTCACCGAGGTGAGCGAGCCGAACCGGCTCCGCTACCGCTACCTCGATCTCCGCCGGCCGCGCGTGCAGCGGAACCTCCTCCTGCGCCACGAGGTGACGCGCGCCGTGCGCGAGTACCTGAACGCGGCCGGCTTCGTGGAGGTGGAGACCCCCGTACTGACGCGCTCCACCCCCGAGGGGGCGCGCGACTACCTGGTGCCGAGCCGCGTGCAGCGCGGCAGCTTCTACGCGCTGCCCCAGTCGCCGCAGCTCTTCAAGCAGCTGCTCATGGTGGCCGGGCTCGATCGCTACTACCAGATCGTGCGCTGCTTCCGCGACGAGGACCTGCGCGCCGACCGGCAGCCGGAGTTCACGCAGATCGACCTCGAGATGTCCTTCGTCACCCCGGCGGACGTGATGGCGGTCGTGGAGCCCATGGTCGCCGCGCTGTTCACCGAGGTGCGCGGCCGGCCCACGCCGCGCCCGTTCCCGGTCCTGCGCCACGCCGAGGCGATGCTGCGCTATGGCACCGACCGGCCCGACCTGCGCGTCGACCTGGAGCTCGCCGACTTCACCGCCTGCTTCGCGGGGACGGGCTTCCGCGTGTTCGCGGAGGCGCTCGCCGCGGGCAACCCGATCCGCGGCCTCGCCGTCCCGGGCGGCGGCGCGGCGCTCTCGCGCCGCGAGCTCGACGACCTGGTGGGCTTCGCGACCGCGGAGGGTGCGGGGGGCCTCACCTGGATCAAGATCGGCGCCGACGGCTGGCAATCGCCCGCGGTCAAGTTCCTCTCCGACGCCGAGCGCGAGCGCCTGACGGCGGCCGGGCGCCTCGCGGCGGGCGACCTCCTCGTGCTCCTGGCCGAGCCCGAGGCGAGGGCCGCGCCCATCCTCTCGCAGCTCCGGCTCCGGCTCGGGGAGCGGCTCGGCCGGGTGGCGGGCGGCGAGGATCGCTTCCTCTGGGTGGTCGACTTCCCGCTCCTCCAGCGCGATCCCGACGCGGGCCGCTACGTCGCCGTGCACCATCCCTTCACGGCGCCCGCCGACGAGGACCTCGACCGGCTCGAGCGGGACCCGCTCGCCGTCCGCTCGCTGGCCTACGACCTCGTGCTCAACGGCATCGAGCTGGGTGGCGGCAGCATCCGGATCCATCGCCCGGACGTGCAGCAGCGGGTGTTCGCGCTCCTCGGCATGTCGGAGAGCGAGGCGCACGCGCGCTTCGGCTTCCTGCTGGAAGCGTTGACTTTCGGCGCGCCGCCGCACGGGGGGATCGCCCTCGGCCTCGACCGCCTGGTCATGCTGCTGGCGGGCGCCGACTCGATCCGCGAGGTGATCGCCTTCCCGAAGACGCAGCGCGCGGTCTGTCTCCTCACCGAGGCCCCGACCCCGGTGGACGCGGCGCAGCTCCGCGAGCTCGGCATCCGCGTCGTACCGTAGGCGGCTTCCGCCCGTGGGCCACTAGAGCAACGATTCCGGCGCCGTCGCGGACACGCCGATCGACTCCGCCACGCCGGGATGGGTCACGTGGCCGGCGAGCACGTTGCACGCCCGGCGGAGCGCAGGGTCGCGGCGCAGCGCCTCGGCGAAGCCGTGGTCGGCGATCTCGAGCGCGTAGGAGAGGGTCGCGTTGGTGAGCGCCAGGGTCGCGGTGTGCGGCACCATCCCGGGCATGTTGGCGACCGCGTAGTGCACGACGCCGTCGACACGGTAGGTCGGATCGGCGTGCGTGGTGGGATGCGAGGTCTCGGCGCACCCGCCCTGATCGATCGAGAGGTCGACGAGGGCGGCACCCGGACGCATGGCCGCCACCAGGGCGCGGGAGATGAGCCGCGGCGCGCGCGCGCCCGGGATGAGGACGGCGCCCACGGTCAGGTCGGCGGCCGCCATCTCCTCCTCGATGTTGGCCCGATTCGACATGACGGTGGTCACGTGGCCGGCGAGGATGTCGTGCACGTAGCGGAGCTTGGCCGGGTCGACGTCGAGGATCGACACGTGGGCCCCCACGCCCACCGCCACCTGGCAGGCATTGGTCCCCGCGATCCCGGCGCCCAGGATCACGACCTTCGCGGGCCGCACGCCGGACGCGCCGGAGAGCAGCACGCCGCGGCCGCCGTTCTGCGCCTGCAGGCACCAAGCGCCCACCTGCACCGCGAGCCGCCCGGCGATCTCGCTCATGGGGGCGAGGAGCGGCAGCGAGCCGTCCTCGAGCTGCAGCGTCTCGTAGGCGAGGGCACGCACGCGACGCGCGAGGAGGGCCCGCACGAGCTCCGGGTTGGCCGCAAGGTGCAGGTACGTGAACAGGATCTGGTCGGGACGGAGGAGGTCGTACTCGGAGGGGAGCGGCTCCTTCACCTTGAGGATCAGCTCCGCCCGGCCCCAGAGCGCGGCGGCCTCGGCCAGCGTCGCACCGGCGTCGCGGTAGAGCCGGTCGGGCAGGCTCGAGCCGGCGCCCGCCCCGTGCTCCACCACCACCGTGTGCCCGTGCGCCACCAGCGCGCCGACGCCGCTCGGCGTGAGCGCCACCCGGTTCTCCTCCGCCTTGATCTCGCGCGGGACGCCGACGATCACGCGTCCAGAGTGTAGCACGGAGCGGGGCAGGTGCGACCGTCGACTTGCCCTGCCCGGGAGCGGCCCTATAGAAGGGACCGACCGGGATCTCCTCCGTGGGACACACGATCGACGGCAAGCGCGTGGCGGCGGTGGTGCGGAGCGAGGTGCGGGAGCGCGTCGCGCGTCTCGCGAGCCGCGGGGTGGTGCCGGGTCTCGCCACCGTGCTGGTCGGTGACGATCCCGCCTCGCGCCTCTACGTCGGCAACAAGGAGAAGGCGTGCGAGGAGGTGGGCATGCGCTCCTTCGCTCACCGGCTCGCGGCGAGCACGGGGCAAGCGGAGCTGCTCGCCCTGGTGCGCGAGCTCGGCCGCCGGCGCGACGTGCACGGCATCCTGGTCCAGCTTCCGCTCCCTCCGCCGCTCGAGGCCCGGGCGGTCATCGAAACGCTCCCGCCCGAGAAGGACGTCGACGGGCTGCATCCCGTGAATCAGGGGCGGCTCCTCGCCGGCGAGCCCGGCCTGCGTCCCTGCACGCCGCTCGGGGTGCTCCGTCTGATCGACGAGACCGGCGTCGCGCTCAAGGGCGCGCACGCCGTAGTGGTGGGGCGCAGCCTGCTGGTCGGCAAGCCCGTGGCGCTCCTCCTCCTCGAGCGCCACGCGACCGTGACCGTGTGTCACTCCCGCACCGTGGACCTGGGGGCCGAGGTCGGACGCGCGGACGTGCTGGTGGCGGCCACCGGGCAGGCGGGTCTGGTGCGGGGCGTGTGGATCCGCCCCGGCGCGGTCGTGATCGACGTCGGCATGAACCGCGGGCCGGACGGCAAGCTCTGCGGCGACGTCGAGTTCGCCGCCGCCTGCGAGCGGGCCGCCCACATCACGCCGGTCCCCGGCGGGGTGGGACCGATGACGGTCGCGATGCTGCTCGCCAACACCGTGAGCGCCGCGGAGCAGGCGCTCTGAGCGCGCGCATGGCCCGCCGCACGCCGCTCTTCGACGCCCATCGCGCGCTCGGCGCGCGCCTGGTCGAGTTCGCGGGGTGGGAGATGCCGCTCTCCTACCGCGGCGCCGCGGAGGAGCACCGCGCGGTCCGCGAGCGCTGCGGGCTCTTCGACGTGAGCCACATGGGCGAGATCGAGCTGCGCGGCCCCGCGGCCGCCGCGGTCTGCCAGGAGCTCACCGTGAACGACGTCCGCCGCTTGCGCATCGGCGACGGGCAGTACACGGTCTTCTGCAACGAGCGCGGCGGCGTGCTGGACGACCTGATCGTCTTCCGCCGCGGCCCCGACCGCTACCTCCTGGTCGTGAACGCCGCCAACACCGCGGCGGACTACGCCCGGGTCCGCGCGCGCGCGGGGGAACGTGCCGAGGTCGCCGACCGCAGCGCCGAGTTCGCCCTCCTGGCGCTGCAGGGACCCGAGGCGGAGGTCGCTCTGCGCACGCTCACGGCCCTCGACCTGACGGGGCTCCGCCCGTTCGCCGCGCTCGAGGGCGGCGTGGCCGGCGTGCGGACCCTGGTGTCGCGCACGGGATACACCGGCGAGGACGGCTTCGAGCTGCTCGTCGCCGCGTCGGACGCGCCGCAGCTGTGGGAGGCCGTGCTGGAGGCCACGCGGCGGCGTGACGGGCTCCCGGCGGGGCTCGGCGCGCGCGACACGCTCCGGCTGGAGGCCGGTCTGCCGCTCTGCGGGACCGCCATGGACGAGACGACCACGCCGCTCGAGGCGGGCCTCGCCTGGGTGGTGAAGCTGGACAAGGGGGACTTCGTCGGCCGCGCGGTGCTGGCC